>WFLY01000277.1 GCA_009177215.1 Bacillota bacterium | reverse complement strand
TAAAACTGTGATAACATAAAAATACATACCTGTTATTTTTGCTCTAACTTTTGAAAAATATGACTTTTGGNAGTGTNTGTTGAAAATATGGGAGGTATTGTCATGGAACAGGGTATGGAGTATAGACAGAGGATTATTGCAGAATATAAGGAATCGGTAATGCCGCTTTTGAAATATCTGCCTTGGCTGGAACAGAGCGCAGGCAGAACGGCAAGCTCAACCTATAACGGACAGGAAATGGGTGAAGGAACGTTGAATTTCCCTGTTTATGACGGCTCACTTATGAATTTTGTGAGGGAGGCTTCCAAAAGCTCCCTTATGGAGCGTAATTACAAATATGTTTATACACGCAACCATCTTAACACCCATGAAGACGAGAGACGTATCATAGCTAAGGCAGGCTGGAAGGAATGGGATGTGCTGAAGGGCATTCTTTCCTACTATGTGCTTGGCGGCAGGACAAAGGGCACGCTTTGGAGCGAGGCGGTGAGAGAGAGTATTTTTTATNTGGNATTGAAGCAGATGAAGGACATTATNGAANNNTGGGACAGACCATTGGAACTGTAGACAGAGGGGAATTTTAAAATGGGCGAGAAATCAATACAGAAGAAAAGGTATATATTGGAAACGGCAAGAAAGGTCTTTATGGAGAAGGGCTTTAAGAAAGTAACCATGAAGGATATCGTTGAGGCGTGTGAGATTAGCCGTGGAGGTCTGTATCTTTATTTTGNAAGCACCANTCAGATTTTTCTGGAGGTANTTAAGCTGGAGAGCGAAGAAGCTGATGATGTATTCTCGGACAGNATTAAGGAGGACGCAACCGCATCGGATATTTTGTTGTTATTCCTGAGGGAGCAGAAAAAGGAGCTTCTCCGTAAGAAGGATACTTTGACGCAGGCGATTTATGAGTTCTATTTTGAGAACAGCCTTCCCAAGAAGGATAATATCCTTAAAAAACAATTTGATTCTGCCGTGAAAATTATTGAAAAGCTTATTGAGGCGGGAGTGGAGAACGGTGAATTCTACTGCGAGGATTGCGAGGGAACGGCACGTAACATTATGTTTGTGCTGGAGGGATTAAAAATATCCGCGCAGACTATCGGAATTACCTCCGAGACAGTGGATAGGGAAATACTCTATATACTGCGTGGGCTTGGCGTGGAGGAATAAGGAGTTATAATCAGTCAAATTTGTTGTTTTATGCTATTGTGATGAAATGCTTTTCGTTGTATNATATATATCGATTGAAAAAAAATATTTTTCGGAGNATTCAACATGGGAGACGTAAGACGTATCTATGTAGAAAAGAAAGAGCCCTTTGCGGTCAAGGCAAAGGAGTTACATGAGGAGATTAAGAATTATCTGGGCATTGATGTGAAGAATGTCCGTGTGTTTATCCGTTATGATGTGGAGNACATATCAGACGAGGTTTTTAAGAGAGCATGNAGGACTGTATTTTCAGAGCCGCCTGTTGATGATTTATATGAGGAAGAACTTCAAGTTCCTGCAGGCAGCAGAATTTTTTCCGTGGAATTTCTGCCGGGGCAGTTTGATCAGAGAGCGGATTCCGCAGTTCAATGTGTGAGATTTTTGAATGAAAATGAGGAGCCGGTCATCAGAACCGCCGTTACATATTTGATAGAGGGAAATATTTCCGAGGAGGATTTTGCCCGTATCAAGGCATATTGTATCAACCCGGTGGATTCCAGAGAGACGGATATGAAAAAGCCGGACACCTTGATTGCCGTATTTGACGAGCCTGCGGACGTATCAATTTTTGAAAACTTCCGCAATATGCCTGAGAAGGAATTGCGTGACTTATATGATTCCCTTGGCTTGGCGATGACCTTTAAGGATTTCTTACATATTCAGAAATATTTCCATGACGATGAAAAGCGCGACCCGTCCATGACGGAAATACGTGTGCTGGATACCTACTGGTCGGATCACTGTCGCCATACCACCTTTTCTACGGAGCTTACGGACGTGGAATTCGGCGAGGGCTATTATCGTTCCCCCATTGAAACTACCTATCAGAGCTATCTGGATACCAGAGAAGAGATTTTTGCGGGCAGAAAGGACAAGTTTGTCTGCCTTATGGATTTAGCTTTAATGGCTATGAGAAAGCTGAAGAAGGACGGCAGGCTTGAGGATATGGAGCAGTCTGATGAAATCAATGCCTGTTCCGTTGTTGTTCCCGTGGAGATGGACTACGGCGACCATGTGGAGACGGAAGAGTGGCTGGTATTCTTTAAAAACGAGACCCACAATCATCCTACGGAAATCGAGCCCTTTGGCGGTGCGGCGACCTGCCTTGGAGGTGCAATCCGTGACCCTCTCTCAGGGCGCGGCTATGTATATCAGGCAATGCGCGTGACGGGGGCGGCAGACCCTACTGTGCCGGTGGCGGATACCTTAAAGGGTAAGCTTTCTCAAAAGAAATTAGTGCGCGGCGCCGCAAGCGGTTATTCCTCTTACGGTAATCAGATTGGTCTGCCGACGGGCTTTGTAAAAGAGATTTATCACCCTGACTATGTGGCGAAAAGAATGGAAATAGGCGCCGTAATGGGCGCTGCTCCCAGAAAGAATGTTATCCGTGAGACTTCCGACCCGGGAGATATCATTATCCTGTTGGGCGGACGTACCGGACGAGACGGCTGCGGCGGTGCGACAGGCTCCTCTAAGGTACATACCGAAAGCTCTATCGAGACCTGCGGCGCCGAGGTGCAGAAGGGTAACGCACCTACGGAGCGTAAGATTCAGAGACTGTTCCGCAGGGAAGAGGTCAGCCGTTTGATTAAGAAATGTAACGATTTCGGTGCGGGCGGGGTGTCCGTTGCTATCGGTGAGCTTGCCGACGGTCTTACCGTTGATTTGGATAAGGTTCCCAAGAAGTATGCCGGACTGGACGGCACGGAGCTTGCCATTTCCGAATCTCAGGAGCGTATGGCGGTTGTGGTTGACCCTAAGGATGTGGACACCTTCCTTCAGTATGCGGCGGAGGAGAATTTAGAGGCTGTATCGGTTGCGGTAGTGACCGAGGAGCCGAGACTGGTACTCAACTGGAGAGGCAGGAAAATCGTAGATTTGAAGCGTGCTTTCTTGGATACCAACGGCGCGCATCAGGAGACAACCGTTAAGGTAGATATTCCCTCCAAGGAGGATAACTATTTTGATAAATGGGCTGTGGAAGCAGTGGGCGAGAAGCTGGAGAAAGGCGATGTAAAAGCTGCATGGCTGACCCTTTTAAATGACTTGAATGTCTGCTCGCAGAAGGGTCTGGTAGAGATGTTTGACTCCTCCATCGGTGCGGCAAGCGTGCTGATGCCCTACGGCGGTAAATATCAGCTTACCGAGACACAGGCTATGGTGGCAAAGCTTCCCGTATTACAGGGCAAGACCGATACCGTAACCATGATGAGCCATGGTTTTGACCCCTATCTGTCATCATGGAGCCCCTATCACGGTGCCGTTTACGCAGTGGTGGAATCCATGGCAAAGATTGTGGCTTCCGGCGGCGATTTCAGTAAAATCCGTTTTACCTTTCAGGAGTATTTTAGAAGGATGACAAGCGACCCTGAGCGTTGGAGTCAGCCTTTTGCGGCACTTCTCGGTGCCTATGATGCGCAGATAGGCTTTGGGCTTCCCTCCATCGGCGGTAAGGACAGTATGTCTGGTACCTTCAATGACATTGACGTGCCTCCTACTTTGGTTTCCTTTGCGGTGGATATTGCGAAATACGGCGACATTGTCACCCCCGAGCTTAAGGTTCCCGGCAATAAGTTGGTGCGTTTTGAGATTGAGAAGGACGATTTTGACATTCCTATGTATGAAGCAGTGGCAGAGCTGTACGGCAGGATTCATCAGTTGACCTTGAATAAGACTATCGTATCTGCCTATGCACTGGATTCAAAGGGCGTTGCCGCGGCATTGTCCAAGATGGCTTTCGGTAATAAGTTGGGCGTCACGGTTGAAAATGATGTGACAACAGATGATATGTTTGCAAACGGGTTGGGCGATATTGTGGCGGAAGTGCCTGCGGATAAGCTTGCGGCGCTTGACGAGATGGAGCTGGAGTACAAGGTAGTCGGTACCGTGACTAAGGAGCCTGAGTTTGTATATGGCGATGTGAAGATTTCCATGGAGGAGGCTTTACAGGCATGGACCTCCAAGCTGGAGAAGGTATTCCCTACCAAGGCGGTAAAGGGCTGTGAGCCGGTGGCAAGTGACTGCTATAAAGCAGACAGTATCTATGTGTGCAAAAATAAGGTTGCAAAGCCCACGGTGTTCATCCCGGTATTCCCGGGTACTAACTGTGAGTACGATACTGCCAAGGCGTTCGAGCGTGCGGGTGCCAATGTGGTAACAAAGGTATTTAAGAACCTGAGTGCAGAGGATATCCGTCAGTCCGTGGAAATTTTTGAAAAGGCAATCGGTCAGGCACAGATTATTATGTTCCCCGGCGGCTTCTCCGCAGGCGACGAGCCGGACGGAAGCGCGAAATTCTTTGCAACCGCATTCCAGAATGAGAAGATAAAGGAATCGGTTATGAAGCTTCTTAATGAGCGCGACGGTTTGGCACTGGGTATCTGTAACGGTTTTCAGGCGTTGATTAAGCTGGGGCTGGTGCCTTACGGTGAGATTGTGGGGCAGAAGGAGGATTCTCCTACATTGACCTTTAATACCATTAACAGACATATATCCAAAATGGTATATATTAAGGTGGTTTCCAATAAATCTCCTTGGCTGCAGGGGGCTGTGTTAGGCGCAACCTACTGTAATCCCGCTTCTCATGGAGAAGGTCGTTTTGTGGCTACAAGGGAGTGGCTGGATAAGCTTGCCGCTAACGGACAGATAGCTACGCAGTATGCGGACGCAGACGGCAATGTATCCATGGACGAGGAGTACAATGTAAACGGCTCCTATTGTGCTATCGAGGGCATTACCTCTCCGGACGGCAGATGCTTGGGTAAGATGGCTCACTCCGAGAGACGTGATAAAGCCGTAGCCGTCAATATTTACGGCGAGCAGGATTTGAAGATATTTGAGTCGGGTGTGGAATACTTTAAGTAAAGGAGTCAACAGGTCATTGAAGATGTGAGGAGTGAAAAATCTGATGTTTTTCACTCCTTGTGTTTCCGTTAGAATATTTTGCCGGAATGATGTACGATAGCAGCGTAGAAGACGAACTGCAAAGTAATACCAAGGAGCAGAGGCTTGTCTTAGAACCGGCGGTGGTTCGTATTGTGATGTCGGAAACGATGGATAGTTGGGGAAAAGGAAGTTTATTGATTTGAGTATGCGTCGCAATGCGCAGATGGGAGTAAATATGAAAATCTTAGTGGTAGTGGATATGCAGAATGATTTTATTGACGGCGCGCTGGGAACAAGAGAAGCTGTTGCCATTGTGCCTCAGGTAGTAAAGAAAATCAAGGGTTTTGAGGGACGTATTATATTTACCCGGGATACTCACGGAGTGAATTATATGGATACACAGGAAGGGAAAAACCTGCCTGTGGTTCATTGTGTCNAGGGCACAGAGGGTTGGGAGCTTNNTCCTCAAATTGAANCGCNCAGAAAAGAAGAACCNATTGATAAGCCTGCNNTTGGNAGCGCTGAATTGGGAAAGCTGCTTTCGGCACAGGACAGTGAACTGAAAGAAAAGGGTGAGAGGGGAATAGAGGAAATTACTTTCATTGGATTGTGTACCGATATCTGTGTAATTTCCAATGCCATGCTGGTTAAAGCGTTCCTGCCGGAGGTGCCTGTGGTGGTTGACGCAAAATGTTGTGCGGGGGTAACGCCCCAGAGCCACGAAAATGCGCTGGAGGCTATGAAAATGTGCCAGATTCAGATTGTCTGAGTTGTAACGGAGCGTTACAA
>WFLY01000197.1 GCA_009177215.1 Bacillota bacterium | reverse complement strand
AAATCTTCCGTTAGTTTACTCGAATCCGGAAAAAATTCCCCTTCTGAACAAACCCAAAAATTAATTTGTGCTGAATTTAATGTTAATGAGATTTGGTTACTATATGGCACTGGAGAACNTTATGTCNAACTGCAAACNAATAGCATAATAGCAAAAGCTGCTTCCATACTAGGGCAAAAAGACCCTTTTTTTGAAGCTATCGTTGATGTATACAGCCGACTAAATGATACCGACAAAAAGATCATTATAAAACTCATGGATGATTTAGTCACTCGTTATAACAACGAAAAACACCCTGAATGAACCATTAATAATTCAATATATTTCTGCTCTATAGGAACATTATTTGGTAATGATGAATATATGTATATATTATCCCGCCATCGTGGAATATGTCACTCTTTTTCTGCCTGTATTGCCACACTAATTCCACTAGCTTTCTTATTTTTTTCTTTTAATGATCCTGCTGCCCCTTTAATTACATTAGCCATGCCTTTGGAATGGTTTCGTCAAGACACAAAATAAATGAATTTTAATTTTTTAATAATTTCCGTCCTTAATATCCCTCATAATCATGCGTTTTACCTTGTCTTGTAAGGTTTCCTTGCTTTTTTCGCTAAAGTGACAGGTTACAAGATAGGTTGTTTTTCCTATGGTTTTTACAAGATGTGGTCTGCTTTCTTCCTGTGTTTTCTTCTCGTTATTCTCTGACATATTCATTTTCCTTTCCACGCAAAAAAGCACATAGATTTCACTATATGCCTTGCGCTGTTTTAGTGTTATAATGGGAATTGACTGATGGATCGATTTGAATAGACGGGTAGAAAATAGTTGTTGAATTTCCCTGCCCCTTATGTTATATTAGACATAGGAAAAGCACCCACTCCAAAGGTGGATGCCCCCGAAAATGAGCGATTGTCCTTACGGACACCGCCTATCCTGTTGGCAGACAGGATAGGCATTTTTATTTCTTCTTGTTCCGCACCTCCCTTCCTATGTACTCCTAGCAAGCTAGGGCAACTGGCTCGGGAGGCTACCACCCTGTCATGGGTACTCTCCTAGTGGCTTTCGCCACGTTTATAATCATATCATCAATAGCACAATTTCAATCAATTCATATTGCTTTTTGTCACATTTCTGCATCTGAATGGCAGCCGTAAGCTCTTTGATTTCCGTGTAACGCTTATCCTTGTCTATAAAAGCGGAGACATTTGTGGTCTTGTCATCCTGCATTTCTACATCGGCTTTTAACTGAATAAGAGAGTCTTTCAGCATTTTCTGCTCGGTTTCATAATTTGCCGACATTATTGAAAATCGCTCATCGCTCAGTTTGCCCGATACATTATCCTCATAAATCCGCTGCAATAATATATCAAGTTCAGCAATACATTTTTCGGATTTGGCTAACTCCGTCGTTTCTTGGCAAGCTCCTTTTTCTGTTCCTCGCTCGATTTGTTAAGCTGTTCCTGCAGAAACTGTTTTTCAAACGCCTGCACATAGAACAGGACACGCTGTAATACAGTTTTTCTCCGCAATCTAAATTGTTTGTTACTTGCCTATGCCATTTGCATAATTTCGGTTTCAAGTTGCTTTAATTCGTCAATTGATAATGCAGGAACATAGTCCGCGATTTCTTCAAGTGACATTTTACCCTTTTTTATCATTCTTCTAGCTGTTTCTCTTGCATTATCTAATGCCGCTTCTCTTGCCGCTTCATTTCTCATATCTTCCATAATTTTACACATGGTAGCCACTCCTTTCTCGTCCTGCTTGTAATACCTTGCCTTTTTAGCAAGTGCTTCATAATTCATATCGTCGGGATTGGTACATGAAAAATCGTACATTAACTTACCGATTTCATCGTTGCCCCTGTATTTCCCATTCACGTATAGGATATGCGAACCGTCCCCAAACAATACTTTATTTTCCCCGATAGTGACATATCTCTCTACTGGATATATCGGCTGATTTCCTTTCATTACATCATTTTCTGTTATGAAAATAACATAGCTGTCTGGAATATCCTCCGTATCATCACCTGACTTTAATATATATGCGTCCAGCAGACTACTGTTATGCCTTGCCCTTTTTGCACCTGCTCCTGCGTCTTTCCTCTGAATTTCTACATCAAATTCCTTATTGGTACTGTCAACCGCATGAACATCTAAAACAGCGGAACGTCCCTGCAAATTCTTCATCGGTTCCTGTGTCCTGACCGATTTAATCTTTATGTCCTCTCGTTCTAAAACAATCCGAAGTATCAATTCCACACCTTCAAAANTATCTGCAAGGCAGACNGTCATAAAATCATCGTCCATNTAGCGGAGTGATTTCAAACGCTCTAANTCCTCTTGATGTATCTGCTCCGTTGTATTCAAAAATATCACCTTCTTTCGCCACTTTTATTATACNTCTGACNATACCTTTTGAAANCTGNATTTTTCATGAAATTTTTCACCTCAATTCTTCCACTCTCCGTTTAGTTCTGCTCTGTTGCTTGTTATGCTGTCGGCTTTCGTTCTGAAGCTCCTGATTTACAGCCCTCTATTCACAGGCGGTCATACACAATGCTGTTATTAGTGTTAAAATAAAGACTTCCCTCATAAGTTTTATATACATATCTACAATGTATATCCTCCCTCTCATACTTTTCATTGTAATTTAACAAGCCTTTTAAAAGCCACTTTTATAGTTTTTTATACTAATATATAGTTGGCGGCAATATTTCATTTTTTATAAAATCTGCGTCTCAATTTGAGACACCGAGGTCTATTTATGAATCAAATTTATTTATAGGTCATCATAGTACTTGGCGATACGTGTTATACGAATTAACGGCAGCTATCATGTTCTTCAAAAAGATGGGAAAACTACAGTAGTACCCTTACATGGCAAAGATGTTCCTATCGGCTTACTCAATAATATTCTCAAAGAGACAGGACTGAAATAGTCTTCTCTCTTAGAGCAGTACAAGGAGGTTAGCATTTATGTTATTTGTATATCCAGCTATTTTTCACAAGTTATCTTCTCACCTTATTGGAGCAAAATAAAATCATTGCATCACCTTCCGACATTTCTGCTTTTCACGTTGAAGATGGTTTTTCTTCCCTTGTATCCTGTGACATCAACCAATACAAAGACACAAAAGCAGTAAAAAAGACTTTGACTATACCAGCATGGCTTAATGATCGTGCTGTATCCATGGGTGTAAATTTCTCTCAAGTATTGCAGGAAGCTCTTCTTTCAAAAATAAAACTTAATATACAAAATATTTAATTATGTACCATTCTTATCACTCAATCCTAAACAAGAAAAGCCGCAGTGTTGAATTCACTTCAGGCTTTTCTTTTTTCATTATTCAGACATTCTATTTGGGAAAGTATTTGCGAAAGAATAAACTGCAACAAGATAATCTATATCTTCGCTCATCTCCACTAAAGATATTATAACTTCTTTATATTTTTCCAATTCTTCTCTTTTGTATGATTCCATTTTTTATTCCTTTCTNTGAGTTATTATATTTTCTACTNATATATGTGTATTTTCTAACTANNAATTANANCNCNTCCANTATNTTGGACACTTTAATGATTGACACTTCATACAGTTCTTACGGTGGAATATGCAAAGTAACCGCCAACTTACATAACGTGTATAGGGTGGGCATGCTTATCTCATTTTCTATGTTAGCTATTTGTGATTTACT
>WFLY01000212.1 GCA_009177215.1 Bacillota bacterium | reverse complement strand
AAAAGAGAAGAGTTTGTAATTGTACATTATCCTATAGCAACACCAGAATTTATTCATTATTATATCCCNGATGGTGCATGCCATTTTATAACAATTCTTGACCACTGGGGGACATGTAAAAAAGTGCGGATAGAATCATTAGGATATCCTGTGGAAGTTTTGTGGAATAGTAATAAAAAAGGAATTTCTTCTACCATGATTCGTCAAGCGATTTATAATCATGAGGAATGGAAGGATTTTGTTCCAGAAAAAACATACCAATATATTGTTAGAAATAATATAGATACAAGAATAAGAGGACTTATAGATAATGAGTGTACAATATCATAGAGATGCTAGAAATGAGGCGATAAATATTAGACAAACTCTCAGAAAATATGGCATTACAGTTAATTTAGAAACGGGTTTGATTAGTTATTTAGCAAAGCCAAAACCTCAAATATTTTGCAAATCACTTTATTTTTTACGTCATGCAGATACAGTGGGAACTTTGGAACACAGGTTTATGAGTGATGATTCAATAAATGGAGTTCTTGTTCCAGAAGGAAAAGATAAGTTATTAGCCTCGGCAAAAGAAATTGATGACATATATCCGGATATAATTCTTTATTCAGATGTTCCAAGGGTAAAGGAGACTGCAGAAGTGCTTCAAAGCTTTATGAGAAAAGCTATTCCATTCTTAAAATTATCTTGGATGAAAGGGATTAATAATGCAGGGTGGGAAAGTATGCGGTCTAATGAGTTATTTGGCATAGATAGAGAGGATTATGTGCAAAGAGAGCTTGTGCATAATATTTACGCTAAATCTGAGAGAGGAACAAGTTGGGGAACTGTACTAGTAACTGCTATTCGATTATTTGAGTATTTGAATGATATGTGTCAGGATAAAAGTGTGTTAATTATTTCTCAAGGAAGTTTGCTGTATGCCTTAAAAATAGTTTTAAGATTAGAAGAAATACCTTGGAATAATTATAGTACTCAAGAATTCTATAATCTGGTTTCAAACGGCGAGAATTTGTATGGGAAAGTACAAATGATTAAATCTTAAAGAATATATTTCTGAGTTTTTACAACTATGCTTATAATGTAGAATTTATTTATGGTAATCTGTTGGAGATAGAAAGTGGCCTATATTTGTTTGGGTTATAAATTGAACATTTCAAAGAGGGTAAATAGTATATCTAGGTTTTTTCAAGTTTTTCGTTGCAACTCTTATGTGGTGCAAACTAGGAAACTGTAGCTGATATCCTTTTGGATAGTATTGGGAAGTTANGAAATCAGAAACAGGTGNAAGGGCATAGCTCTGNAGCCGTTTTTTATTGCNTANATTGAACAAAGTGNTGCAGGATGNTTGTNAACTATTCCGGGTAGCATTTTCTGTAGGAGATGGTATAGTGTTGTCCTGAAAAAGAGGAAAGGAGGATTAAGCAGCATGGCACAGCAAGAAAGGATGTCTGGTACGGCAAGAGAGAAGCGTAACTGCTGGATGCGGGGAAACGGTTCATACAGTTACCGAGGGGAACTGAAACGGGGGGAGTTCATTGAACAAGAAATACCNGAAACGGAAANTNCGCCACAACGCAGACATTATCCTCAAAGGAAATGGCTACCGAAAAATATGCCGGACGATCAATATGGTAAACTTTACTTAAAGAGCAGCCATGCGTTTTCGTTTATGGAGTGCATGGTCTTTTTTATTGAGGAAACCATTTAACAGGATATGACGGCAGATCAAGCTTGAAAATTGGAGGGATGGGTGTGGGTGAGGAAAGCATCCGCTAGGATAGGAACTGGCAAGGGCGGCAATAAAAGGGCTGACTTCTTATGCAGAGCAGATCGCACACCAGGGGAAAGATGATGAAATACAGCAGGTCAGGAGCTTGGGTGATGCATTAAGCCTATATTGGAGGGTGGATGAAAAGAGGGACTGGACGAAGGAATTTGATGAAAGGGTGCAGCAGGCTAGGCAGAAAGGGAGCATTCTGCAGCGACACTCCAACATGACTCGGATAAAGGCAGTAAGGGACTGTGCTGGTATGCGGAGGAAATGGCTTCGGTCCAGCGCGTGGAGGAAATAGAAAGGATCTTGAAAATCCCGGATGTCATCAGGTGTATGGGTAAGGCTTGGGAAATGTGCCAGAGCGACATTGAAAATGCCAGTCGCAGGATTGAGAATATTGCAGAATCGCTGCAGATATCACAGCAGACTGAGGGAATCCACATACAGCAGCACGGAAGGAGCAGGATGGATAACGAACAGAAGATTAACAAATTTAACAGGGGAAATGCCTTTTTTACATTGTCGACCAAGAGAACGGTTTATACAGCTTATGCCTTGCCTTTTCTTTCCTGGAAGTGTAATATGGAGCAAGGTTTTCTTTGTGTATTGAGTTGGATTTATGAGGAAGAACAGGACTGCATATATAGTTGGGAACGTGGACTGTGTATANTGTTGCGATAGAGAGATAGAATTGGAAGAAAGTCATTCCANTTGAGAAAAAGGGATTTATTGCTAGTTNNGGAGTGTATGATGGTAGTGGGAGTGTTGCTGGGATGCGGTTCNGGTAANGAANAAAATGTNAATATATTGCAGGAGGCTTAGGCAAAGACGAAGATTTGAATTATAACGATGACAGCAACTGTGTTCCCCAGGAGCATGCGGACGAAAGCCTGCGCCGTATAGAGTTGGTGGAAAATAAGGTAGATGACTGATCTGACGTAAAGAATGTGTATGAGGGTTATCTGATTTGGTGGAGTCAGGACATGTTGTTAGTAAACAGCTTTGCAAAAACAAACGACTTTACCGGAAAAACGGTGATTCCATTTCGCGCTTCGGTTTCATTCGAGATGGGAGAAAGAGGAGAACTAGCAGGAACAGGAGGCTGCCTGGGATTCTGGTCTGGCGTCTCCGATGAAGATGTGACAATCTGGGTGGAAAGTTTGGGATTGTAAAATAAATTCAATATATAATTCAAAAGCAGAGAGGAAAATACTTTCTGCTTTTTATTGTTTGGAAGGAGATGGCATGGATTTGTCTTTAAAGATCAAGGATGATGCCTATTTGGAGGCAAAATTTGATATGTAGTTTCTGATTGATGCAATCACTAACAGGATTTTTGAACCCATTGAATATGATTATCGGAAAATCATCTAAAAAAATAGTTCTTCCAAAAGGTGTAGCATAGCTTCAAAATTCAGATGTGCTGTGGTATAATGTTAGTAGATTGGATATTATACTATGCTAATATCAGTAAAAAGAATAGACCCAAATTTGGGATACTGTGATATGGGTTTACTATATAAAGGATGAGGGGATTGATATGCAAATAAATTGGGAAAGCTTTGCTACATGTAATCATGATGCACGTGGGATTCGGTTTAAGTTCGAAGACTTGTGCCGGCAGTTATTCGCCAATGAGAATCTTTCCGGAAATAAGCAGTTCAGGTATCTCCATGCCAACCCAAATAATCATGGATTGGAAACAGAGCCCATCTATGATGAAACGAACAAGCGTTGGATTGGTTTCCAGGCAAAATTTTTTGATCAGGATGTGCGTTATGAACAGATAAAACATTCCGCAGAAAAGACGGTCGAATACTATACAGGTAAGGAAGGAAACGTTGATCTCGTATTTCTTTTCTGCAATAAACCTATAACATCTACAGCGAATGGATATACAAATGCAGTAGAAATTTTAAAAAAAGCAAATATAGATGTGCAATTGATTACAGATACGGCGATTCTCGATCTCATAAGGAACAAATATTCTTATCTTGGTTTATATTATTTTGGAAATCATTCGATTCAGCGGGAATGGTTTGTAACTCACACAAGTTATATGTTAGATGAACTTGGAGAACGCTATAACCGTGATTTCAATGTGGGAACTGCATTTTCGGATGAGCTTTCCTTATTTATTCATGACCGAAGGGCAGCAGAATATCTTAATACGAAGAAGACAGATCTACTTGGTGAGATAAGCGAACTGTTATACCGAAGCAACAAAAAAGATTATTTAAGGAAACTGGAAGAAGTTGTCTCAGCCCTTCCAGATGTGGATATTGAAACGCTGTATCATTCTATCGAGTGGAATAGCGCGGTACGATTGGCTGTTACAACTTTTTTGGATAATTTTGAAGAAGAACTCAAAAAGCTGGAGGCAGAGAGGGNTGAACAGNATATGCTTNCTTACGACAGCGAAAAGGAGCGGAAAGAGCGAGAGGAAGCACTAAAAGAATATCATAATCTGGGGAGTCGGATTCGTGACATAGATATATTGATANAGCTTCCNGACAGGATAGCAATCTCTGAAAGAGAAANNCAGNTGCTATATGGAGATATACTAACTATCTATGGCAAAGCCGGAATTGGCAAGTCACAGTTGTTAGCCTCGAAGACACAGAGCCTTTTTGATGAGGAGCGAATAGGGCTGTTATTAGTGGCAGGCATCTATTTTACTGATGATCCGATTCATGAACAGATTATGAAAAACTTAAGGCTTGACTACAGCTTTGAAGATCTGATCAATATCTTGGAAACTATCGGTGAAAGAGATAATTGTATGGTGCCAGTTTTCATAGATGCTCTTAACGAGACATGGAATAGAAAACTGTGGAAATCGGGTTTGCCCTCTATTGTAGGTAAGATTAAAGAGTCTCCTATGGTTAAAATGATTCTATCCTATCGGCCAGAATATCAAAAGTTGATTTTGCCGGATTTCTTTTTGGAAAGCCGGGGAGATATTGTAACCATGCTGCATAGAGGGTTTGAGGATAACAGTATCTCAGCAGCAAGAGAGTTTCTGAACCACTATAATATCCCATTTACTCCGCTGGAATATTTCGGCTANGAAATGTCNAATCCGCTTTNCNTCACCCTGTATTGCAANACATACAANGGNNAANAGGTTAGTTTACCNACNTTNTACGANCGAGTGATTGAATACGCCAATGGCAATATTTCCCGGGCCCTCAGAGCGGAATTGAGGCAAAAGGGGTATACAGAGGATGATGATATTCTGAGTCCCCTTATTACGGAAATTGCGGAATGGTTGGTATCACATGATGAGAGGTCTATTTCTCAAAAGGATTTGGCACAGCTGAATTTTTGGACAGTATATGGACTGAATGCAGTACCTTTTGTACGTCATCTTGTAAGAGAACATATTCTTCATGATTCCATTTTTGAAGAAATGGAAAAACTTTATTTTGCTTTTGATCAGATGAATGACTACTACTGTGCAAAAGCAATTATGAAAAAAATCCAATCAAAAGATGAAGTTTGTATATATCTATCCGAGAAAATTCTGGGAATAAAGAATGGGACGATGGGTAATCCCTGGAACATGGATTTGTTCGTAAACGTTTGTACATTATATGCAACAAAATATGGTGAAGAGTGTATTGATATAATCGATGATCTGGAAAACTCCGATGATAAATGGCAGGTTTTCTCAAGGTATATCAATTCTTTTCAATGGCGAGATATTCAGTATATTCCAGCGAACCATTTTGAAGACTTGTTGAAAAAATACCCCTGCAGCCCAGAAGACTTATGGTCGATGCTGATTGGAAATAGTGTGAAGGTTTCGCATCCATTTAATGCGGATTTTCTTCATCACTTTCTCTTAAGTTACAAGCTAAATAGGAGAGATTACATCTGGACAATTTATATAAACAAACTGACAAAGGATGATTATGATAGAATAGTACAGCTTATTCAGATGTATAACAAAGGAGAAAAACTCGAAATAACAAATGAAAAGCAGATGGAACTGCTCTTGACTCTATTTGGATGGGTTTTATCTTCGTCCAATCGATGGCTGAGGGATTATGTCTCAAAAGCAATGATAGAAATTTTTAAGGAGCATTTTCGACTGTGTCAGATTATTCTTGAGAAATTTAAGGATGTAAATGACCCTTATATAATTCAACGCCTATATGGAATTGTGTTTGGCGCCTGCTGTAAGCGCATGGATGGAAAGGGCTTTCAGACATTAGCAGAGTATGTTTATCATACAGTGTTTGATCAAGAGAAAGTATATCCCGATATACTGCTAAGAGACTATGCGCGGCTGATTATTGAACGATTCCTTTATGAGAATCCGGAATATACTGGTATGATAGATCGAGAGAAAATTGTGCCTCCGTATAATTCCGATCCTATTCCAGAAATAGAAGATCAATGTTATCTGGAGAAAAAGTACGATGGAGCGATGTTTTGGTTGATACATTCTATGGGTTTTGAAGGTATGGGAATGTATGGGGATTTTGGTCGTTATGTTTTCCAGAGTGCTCTTCATAGTTTTGATGTGGATGACATGAAGATGTTTAATTACGCTGTCTACTATATCCAGACGGAACTTGGTTTTTCCGAAGAATATTTCGGAGAGCATGATCGGCATTGCAGCAGCTATGGAAGGAACCAGACTATAAAGATTGAAAGAATTGGAAAAAAGTATCAATGGATTACGATGTACAACATATTAGCCCGTATTTCTGATCACTGCCAGATGGTTGATCGTTGGAATTATCCGGAGAAAGAGGATGTTCAATTTGAAGGGGCATGGGAGCCTTATGTTAGAGACTTTGATCCGACTCTGAATCAAAACTTTATGTTTTGTGATGTTGCACCGAAATTTGACGTACTGGATGAAATCTCAGATAAGGGAAAAGAAGAAAATAAAACTGTTGATATTTCTACGGCGGATGCACAGGAGGTTTGGCTTGAGACAAAGGGTATCTTTTTCGATGAATTGAAGGATACATTGATTTTGACCGATCATAATGGAACAAAGTGGATATGCTTGACGAAGTATTGTGATACGGGACATAAAGACCTGGATACAGAAAAATTGCTGGTATGGAGCTGGTTATATGCTTATTTCGTCAGTCCGGAACAGGCAGACGAGCTCTTCCGATGTGCTGGAAATGGGCAATCTGTTATTACACACAATACAGCATCCCACCATGAGACATATTCTGTTTTTAACAGGGAATATCCTTGGTCACCGAGTTGCCGAGAGTTGAATGCATATGCTTGGGTGGACGTGCAAATTAAAACCGGTGAGTATGAAACAGTTACGGAGACAGTACAAGTTCCGAATCTTTCTTCGATAGAGGCATTATTGCTTAAATACCGTGGCTTGGCTGAAGACAAGGAGCATGAAGAGGAGGAGTTTGTGGATGATGAGGACGAGGACTTTGAAATTCCAGAGATTCAATTCAAAGAGAAAATAAGAAAACGAGAAATTGAGAAGGAAATTGGTAAGATTCTTCATGCAACAACAGATTTGTTATGGGAAGAAGAATATGATGCAACAAAAGAAACTGCAATTTCTCGAAGTCTGCCGTGTGCCAAGCTCATTGAAATGATGAATTTGAGACAACAACAGGCAGATGGGTTTTATTATGATTCTAATGGAATGCTGGCTGCTTTTGATACGGATTTAACTCAAAAAATTAACAGTGTTGTTGTTCGGAAAGATATCTTGGATACTTTCCTTGGTAAGACCGGGATGAAGCTTGTTTGGTTGGTAGATGCCGAAAAAGAAATTCATGCTGGAGATTATTCCATTACAAAGTGGAGTGATTGGGAGGCTGTATTCATTTATGAAGGAGACGGCATAACAGGGGAAATCCGTAGACTTCAAGGCTAGTAAAGCCATAGAAATGAAAAAACAAATGCAAAGTGTCAAAGCATTAAGATTTTCGGATTGACGTGGAAGAAAAATGCATGGCAAAGAACCAAAACACAGAATGGAAAGAATCTCGGTGTAATGAGTATTTAAAATGAATTTGGGGTTTTGCAAATGCTCAGGGTGGCAAGGTAGATATGAAACACATTGATTTGTGACAACAGTGTTGACACAAGTTTGAAAGGTGGTAGATTTTGGTGAAAAATGAAATCTCAGCAGCGGGCAATCTTATTCAGATTATTAGCCAATCAAGGCAGAATGCTCTGAAAAAGGTTAATGAAGAGTTGATTCGGATGTATTGGAAAGTGGGAGAATATCTGAGCACAGAATTCACTAAAGTATCATTTGGAGATGCCTATATAGATACAGTTGCAGAAGAGATTCAAAATGCATTTCCTGGGATTAAGGGATTTAATAGGCGTGGCCTATATCGTATGAAGAAATTTTATGAAACTTATGTAGATGATGAATTTGTGACAACACTGTTGTCACAAATAAGTTGGTCAAATCATCTGGCTATAATTTCAAAAGCAAAAACATCCGAAGAGCGTCATTTCTATATGACTCTTTGCGTAAAAGAAAATTACTCGGCACGGGAACTTTCCCGCCAGATTGACAGTGGATATTATGAACGGTATATGTTGTCCAAGGAAAAATTGTTACCTGAGCCGATAAAAGGCTTGAAAGAAAATCCATTCCTAGATTCATATGTGATAGAATTTCTGGATTTACCATCCAATTTCAAGGAACCTGATTTAAGAAAAGGCCTGATTAAAAATATGAAGGAATTTATTCTGGAGGTTGGTAAGGATTTTACGTTCATTGATGAGGAATTCAGAGTCCAGGTTGGCGGTGAAGATTATAAGATTGATCTGCTTTTCTTTCATCGGGGATTGCAGTGTCTCGTGGCGTTTGAACTGAAAATTGGGAAATTTAAGCCGGAATATATATCGAAAATGGATTTCTATCTGGAAGCTCTTGATCGTCAGAAGAAAAAGGAAAATGAGAATCCAAGTGTTGGAATGATATTATGTGCATCTAAAGATGATGAAGTGGTCGAGTATGCTATGAGCAGAACATTGTCTCCAATGATGGTTGCAGAGTATCAACTTCAACTGCCGGATAAGAACATACTGCAGAAGAAATTGCAGGAATTGATTAATTTTCCTTTATTAGAGGAAGATGAATAAGTGCTGATGTTTAAGAATATGATGTGAAGCTAATCTTTAATACACTGCTTGAGGTGCCAGGTGGAACTTTAAATGGCACTTTAGAAGAAAAAGCGGTTAGTGATTGAAAAAAGTATTTATACAACACAGGAGGAGATTGCAGAGAAGATAGAATGTTTAAAGAGAACAATAAAGCGCCGTATTTAAGCAGTGGTTGATAAAGATATGATAGAGTGCATTAACGGACGGAAAATGGGGAAACGGGTTGAACGGTAAAGATGCAGAGGCAGAAATCCTACATTGGGATTTTGGAAGAGAAATAGTACAAACTGTGAAATTGCAAATAGAGTTGCTTTCAAACTATATTGTAAAATCGGTTAAAAACAAAGAAGAAAGACGAAACAGGTACTTGCTTCTGTTAAAGTACCTGCTTTGTTACGCAGAGAATTCAGGATTTAATGATATTCTAAAAATGGAGGCAGCTCAAGAAGAGGAATTTGCCTTGATGTTAAGAAAGCGGATAGGAGAATCTGATGTAAGCGTCACAAATTTTATTGAATTCTGTAGAAAAACATTATTTCTGGAAACGAAAGGGATTTACTGGGAAGCTAATGTCTGGTATGTGGAGAAATTAAATATCGCTCCTGAAAGATACAGTCTTAGCAGCACAATAGAAAGTTTCTCCTTTTTAGATATTCAACTGGAAGATAATCGAAAGATGCTTCAGGAGTATTTGAAATATCTTTTTACGGTTACGAATCTGAATTTGGGTACAATACGCATAAAACAAACCTATATAAAAGAATTTCTTAAATATTTAGAGGAGCAGGGAAAAGCAATAACAAGGATAAATATTAATTTAGTAAAAGAATATTTCGAAAAACTGAGCACACAGAGGATTAGTCCTCAAAGCTACAATAATAAGATACGGGAAGTCATAACATTTCTCCAATATCTACAGGTGACGGAGCATATAGATTATTTCAAGGTGCCTGTTTTCTTTTATAGAAAGAAAAGTTATCCTAAAGATCATGAGATCAGGGATTTGGATCAGAAACTGGATTTACTTATGCTCCATCTTTCAGAATTCCCTGAACAGCTGCGTATTATGAGTCTGCTTCTATTGTATACAGGCATTGATAAAGGAAAGTTGTTCTTGCTGAAAAATGCAGATTTTTATTATGAGAATGAAGATAGCTGGATGAGGGTACCGGGGACAAACAGAAGTGTTCCTATACCGGATATTTTAAACTTGCTTGTTTTGAAGTATTCAGAAAAGAATCATATAGACATAGAGGAACTGCTTTTTCTAAACAGGGATAAGAAATACACAGCAAGGAGTTTTGAAGAGGTAATTACGAAACAATGTATGAAAGCCGGCATATTGGAGGGTGAATATGTCTTTAAAGGAAATGGATATCAAAAAGAATTATGTAAAGCATTTTATCGAAATGGCACTTCGATTCAAGCAATTAGGGAGTACATGGGCTATTCTACGGATGAAACAGTAAAGAAATATATTGGATGGGTTGACGAGGAAGTGGCTAGCAAGTCAGCCGAGTTCTTTCAGCAGGAAGAAAATGGTCTTGGAGGGAAGCTGTTGATGGCAAAGTACGATAAAATGAAAGAAGCGAACCAGCAGGAAAGTGAGAAAAAGATACAACTTGCTATTGCTGAGATTCACAGGACTGTGTCAGAGGGAAATCTAATATCAGTATCCGATCTTTCCAGAAATACAGGATTGTCGAAAGGATTCTTTTATAAGAATGAGCAAGTGAGAAACATATTAAATGAAGAGAAAGAAAAACAGGATCAAGGAACACTTGCCCGGATCAAGAGAGAGGTGCGAGATAAAAGCCTGGAGAAACAGGTAGAGTTATATCAAAGGGAAATGGAACGTCTGTTGGATGAAAACGAAAATCTGNAGAGGGAGAACCGNAAATTNGTTAGAGCGTTGANTAAGCTGCNAAANGAAGCTTNAAAATAATCAAGGGATATCATGTAAGAAGAAAAGAATGGGACTTAGGGAAAGAATTATGCCTTTTTCACACAGAATAAAAAGAAGTGTGTACGGTGTTAAAATACTGATAAATAAAGGGAAATTTACTTTGATACAAGTTTTCATACCCTCCGAACTATTGGGGCGATATGCCGATGGCAGTATATTCCTTTTTGGAGAATTTTGACTGGAACGGCAAGGTTATCCATCCGTTCTGCACACATGAGGGCAGCGACCTGAGCGGAACGGATGGCAGGATTCGGAATGCCTGCAAGGGCGCGACAGTAACGGGTGGTCTTGCGATTCAGGGTGGTTCCGTGGAATATGCCAGACCGACGGTTGAAAGATGGGTTTGAGTTGGTAAGGAAAGGAGACAGAAAAATGGCGATTACTATACCCGTACCGGCCTGAACTATAAACAGAGGGAAATGATCGCATTCTGTTTTCTGGCGGCGCAGGGCGGCTGTGAGCTGTAGGAGCTCCATCCCGGAGATGTGGTGAATATCCTGTCGGAAGTAAAGCATTGGCATGGAGCGGCTGCGGACAGTTGATTTTCCCACCTTGCAGTGGAGGTTGTGGCTGACGGGGCATCCAATGAATGGCTGGAAGCCGTGTCGGATGAGGAATATGGCAGATTTAAATAATCTGATGGAGAGCGAAAGGAGAACAATTTGAAATGAAGGATGTAATGATTTTAACCGGAGCAGGACAGATTGGCATGGCGATTGCACGCCGGATGGGCTATGGTATGAAAATTGTGATTGGGGATAAAAAGCCGGAGAATGCACAGGCAATCGCAGAGATTATGAATAATTCGGGTTTTGATGCGGTGGCTATGGAAATGGATCTGTCTTCTCGAGATTCTGTTTTGAATCTGATAGCAAAAGCAAGGGAATATGGTGAGATTTCCATGTTGATCAATGCAGCGGGCGTTTCACCGAGTCAGGCGCCGATAGAGGCGATATTAAAAGTTGATCTGTACGGAACAGCCGTTCTGCTGGAAGAGGTTGGCAAGGTCATTAAGGAAGGCGGTGTCGGTGTGACGATCTCCAGCCAGTCCGGACATAGGATGCCGGCGCTTTCTGCCGAGGCAGATGAGCAGCTTGCCTGCACAACCACAGAAGAACTGCTGGATCTGGNNATATTAAAGCCTGAAAATATCANAGATNCCCNGCATGCATATCAGATGGCGNAATGCTGCNATNAGANNCGTGTCATGAAAGAGGCTGTTAAATGGGGAGAANGAGGGGCACGTATCAATTCCATTTCTCCGGGAATCATTGTTACGCCTCTTGCCATAGACGAGTTCAACGGTCCCCGTGGCGATTTTTATAAAAATATGTTTGCAAAATGCCCTGCCGGGAGACCGGGAACAGCGGATGAAGTGGCAAACGTGGCTGAACTTTTGATGGGTGATAAAGGGGCATTTATTACCGGAGCAGACTTCCTGATCGATGGGGGCGCAACAGCATCTTATTTTTATGGCCCGTTAAAGCCGGAGTCATAATTTCATTCGATTGGTGGAAAAAGAATGAGCAGAACATGGTTGAACACTGGTGTGTCCAGTGGGTTTGGTTATGAAATGACGAAGCAGTTATTGGGAAAAGGTGACTGGGTGATCGGTACGGTTCGCAATAAGTACATGAGTTTGTAGATCAGGGATATCTTGTTCAGTAGAAAGTGTGCTCTGCGGACTTGGCCAGTGAACCTGTGGCGGAGGAACCGAAGTTGGGCGCGAAAACAGAAGTTCCTGAAAATACGACAGATGGTGTGTGGTGCTAGAATATAAATAGTACAAGTTAGACATGGAAAATTCCTAATATAAAAGTATAATAAATAACAGATGGAGGAATGGACATGGCTACACAGTACA
>WFLY01000312.1 GCA_009177215.1 Bacillota bacterium | reverse complement strand
AGAATTCATTTTGCCCATGTGCGCAATCTGAAGTTCAACTCTCCAACCGATTTTGAGGAGTCCGCTCATCTTTCCAGCGACGGTACCTTTGATATGTATGAAATCATGCTGGCGCTTTACGATATCGGGTTTACCGGACCAATCAGACCCGACCACGGACGTATGATCTGGGATGAGGTTGCAATGCCGGGATACGGTCTCTACGACAGGGCGCTTGGTGCAACCTATTTGAACGGTCTCTGGGAAGCAATCGACAAACAGCATAAAAAGGCTTAAGAGGGACATACTTTTACCAATAGGAAATTTATAACAGCTCAGCCACCCCGGACTGTTACTAAAATATCGGAATAAAGAGAGGTAATATCAAATGAAACTTACATTGAACGGGATTCTCGCAGACCGCACCGCTTTTGAGGCGGCGGGCTATAAGCTTCCCACCTTTGATTATGACAAAGTAAAAGAAAACACACACAGCCGCCCCGTCTGGATTCACTTTGGCGCAGGCAATATCTTTCGTGCCTTTCAGGCCAATGTAGTGCAGAATCTTTTGAACGAGGGCATTATGGATGTAGGGCTTATTGCCGCAGAGGGCTACGACTATGAAATCATAGAAAAGAGCAACCGTCCTCACGACAACTTAAGTCTTCTCGCCACCCTAAAATCCGACAATACCGTTGAAAAAACTATCGTGGGCAGCATTATGGAATCTTTGATTCTGGATAGCTCTAACGAAACCGAGTACAGCCGTTTAAAGGAGATTTTTTCCAATCCTTCTCTTCAGATGGTGAGCTTTACTATTACCGAGAAGGGCTATTCCCTCGTGGACGGCAAGGGCGTAATACTTCCCTCCATTGCGGAAGATTACAAGAAAGGTCCTGCCAAGCCGGACAGCTATCTGGGCAAGGTAGTTTCTCTTTTATACACCCGTTACACAAGCGGAAAGCTTCCCATTGCCATGGTGAGCATGGACAACTGCTCCCACAACGGCGACAAGCTTTACGCCGCCGTTAATGCCTTCGCAAAGGCGTGGTGCGAGGCAGGTCTTGCCGAGCAGGGCTTCCTTGACTATGTGAATGATTCTAATCTGGTATCCTTCCCCTGGAGTATGATAGATAAAATCACTCCCAGACCTGACGCACAGGTGGAAGAGCTTCTTGTACAGGACGGCATTGAAGAGCTGGATGCCGTGATTACCTCCAAGAATACTTACATCGCTCCCTTTGTCAACGCAGAGGAATGCGAGTATCTTGTAATTGAAGACAAATTCCCCAACGGAAAGCCCCCCATCGACAAGGGCGGCATAATTTTTACAGACCGCGAGACTGTAGACAAGGTGGAGAAAATGAAGGTTTGTACCTGCTTGAATCCCCTGCACACCGCCCTTGCAATCTATGGCTGTCTTTTGGGATACACTCTGATTTCCGAGGAAATGAAAAATCCTCTGTTGAAGAAATTTATTGAAATTATCGGCTATAAGGAAGGGCTTCCCGTTGTGGTAAATCCCGGAATCCTCAACCCAAGAAAATTTATTGACGAGGTTGTAAATGTGCGCATTCCCAACCCATTCCTGCCGGATACCCCCCAGCGTATCGCCACCGATACCTCCCAGAAGCTTGCAATCCGCTTCGGCGAGACTATAAAGGCATATGTTAAGAACCCCGAGCTTAATGTAAACGACCTGAAATTCATTCCACTGGTATTTGCCGGTTGGATTCGCTATCTTATGGCGGTGGACGATATGGGCAACAGCTTCACATTAAGCTCCGACCCTCTCTTGGAATCCGTAACGCCTTATGTTGCCGATTACAAATTATCCTCCGAGAAAAAAGATTTGAGTAAGCTGGATTCACTGCTTAGGAATGACAAGATTTTCGGTGTGGATCTGACTGCCATCGGTATTGCCGAAATGGTAAAAGGCTATTTCGAAGAGCTTTCTTCCGGTATCGGCGCCGTAAAAGCTACTCTGGAAAAATATATCGCATAGCCTGCGCTTCACAAAAAGAGGGCTGTGGCAAAACTATCGCTTAGTCGTGATACGACATACTTAGTCCTTTGCCCCAGCCCTCTTCTTTATTTTTTAAACGTCTGTCACTCTTCTCCGAATAACTCATCCAGAGTTTTTCCCAATACCTTACAGATAGCTCTGCACAGATTGATGGTCGGGTTATAATCTCCTTTTTCAATGGCGTTTATTGTCTGTCTGGATACTCCCACCCTATCCGCCAGCTCCTGTTGGGACAAATCCAAGGCGGCTCTTGCAGATTTCAATTTCAGATTTTTCATGCCTGCTCATCCTTTCCGTCTTTAAAAATTTTTTTCAAAAGCATGGTTACAAACACCACCACAAAAAGAAGTCCACAGAAAAAATTTAAGCTATGATAGGTTAATTTCCCATCCTGAACCATCGTTCCTTGTATAAAGCTTGCAGCACTTATTATAAAATTAAATATTCCGATAAATATAAAAATAGTCATTAATCTGTTCTTATTTTCATTTAAGGCAAAGTACCCTTCGTTCCAAATACAATACGCCACATAAACGCTGATACCAAGAAAACAATTTATAACCGCCGTCACTTCCGCTTCCGCATATATGGGAATATCCGTCATTTCCAGAAAGAATATAATTGCATTGTNGATTAACAGAATGAAAAAGCCGTATTTAAAGCCTCTCCCCCGCACCAGTTCCTGCCTTTCGTCGTATTTATATTTTACGTTTTCATCTGTTTTAGTTACGGCAAGCAGCAATACCACGCATATTATTCCGACGATTAAACCGATTACGACACCCACGGTCAATGCATTTGTTGTTACTTGAGCCACAATGACATAATCCATCCTCCATGTACCGTCGTTTCCGATTCCCTCAGGATCAAATTCCGCTATTTTAGTGGTTTTTCCCGCAGCAGCCCCATCCTTTCCGACAATATAATCGGTAACAAACCGTATATAATCCTGCTCGTTTGCCAGATAATGGATTTCCACCTTATAGATTTGTGGCTCCAGCCTCATTTCTATGGAATCGACAATGACATTGTTTCCGGTAACCGCAAAAACTACCTGTCCGTGCTCATCCTTCACCACACAGCCCGAGACAAATGCCGGCTGCTGTGCCTTCCATTCCCATTCCATATGGAACCTGTAAGTGCCTTCCCGTAAAATGGGCAGCTCCAAAGAGCTCATTTCCGGTTCCGCTTTTTCATCCGTCACCGTCACTTCCTGCTTAAAATTAATTGCCGCATCTTGATTCTGACTAAATACGCAGCTCAAGATTACTGGCGTCATAATAGTTACTATTACCAGACATATAACGCTGGCTATTATTACTTTTTTCTTATTATTTGTTTCCTTCATGTTCCCTGTCTCCTTATTTCCTCATTATCCGCCGCTTCAGCGGCTTCCATAATCAAGAACGCCTTGCCTTATACCCTGACCCATTCAGCTTGCTTTTACTATTCGTGTTGATAAATATCAGCTCACAGAGTATTTCGTCAAAATATATAGACAGACTGTAGCCCGGTATGGATAGCAGTCCAATAAACCGAAAATTAACAATATGAATTATTTTTCTTTGATTATAGCTTCATAAATACTCCTCCTTTAATCACAGGCATACGACTAAATCGATGTACTTTGGTGAAATTGCCAAAGTCCGGTTTCATCAACACAAAGATAAATGAACTGCTTAAGTATAAAATAACACCTTTATGGCATTATGTCAAGTATATTTTACATCATGTCGCTTATATTTTTATAAAGTAAAAGTTAATTTATAAAAGACATAGACCGTTTTGGCGTGACTTTCTGAAAACAAAGTGCTATACTAAAGCTGTAACAATTTGAAAGTATCAGGCTGCCATTTGCATGGATATACTATCGGCTACATGGATGCCCTTAACGGCAAAAAACAGAACAGCCAGAGTCTGGCAGATGAAATTGTACCATATGATTTCGGAAACGGCAAATGGAAAGGGTTTATGATGGGATTTCCGGAGGGATATGATAAGGGATATTTAGCAGGCTCCAAATAGCACAGACTAAAAGAAGCGCCCGCACTGCGGGCGCCTCTCCTATTCTTTTCTTATTATTTTGTCAGCATCATCATAATATCATTGCTGCNANTNNCAAATTTTGTCATGGCTTCCGGTGTCAGAGGCGCATGTTGGAGCTTTGCAAGGTCATAAAGCTGCTCGCAAATCATTTCCACGTTCTCGCCCTCCAGATGTTCCGTCACATACTGTACCAACGGGTGATTTGCGTTCAATACCAAGGTCTCGCCCTCGCCACCAAAAGCACCCATATTCATGCCGGGCATAGAGTACATTTTCATCATATCCTGCATACGTCTGCTTTCCTCGGATAGGGTTATCACAGAAGAAATCTTTTTATTCTTAAGCTTCTCTACCTTAACAACAATTTTATCGTTTTTAAGAGCTTTCTTCATGATTTTACCGATGCTCTCAGCCTGCTCTTCCAGTTCCTTCTCAGCCTTCTTGGAGGTCTTTGCTTTCATGGCATCCGTTACATCTGCATCGATACGCTGGAACTTAATGCCCTCATTCTTGGACTCCAGCTGGGAGATAAAGGGCTGGTCAATATTGTGGGTGAGAATCACAGCATCCATCTTTGCCGCCTTAAACATGTTGATGTACTGCCCCTGCTGCTGTTCATCTGTTACATAAAAGATAACCTTCTCCTTTTTCTCTTCCTCAGCAGTCTCCTCATTATCAGGAGCCGCCTCCTCGGTAACAATCTCAGCCTCCACCTTCTCACCGTTTTCATCCACTGCGCTCTCGGTGTTCCCTGCGCCGTCTGCCGCCTCGCTCTCCTCGTCCATGGGCTTAATCTCCAGACACTCCGGAAGGGTCAGGTACTTGCCCTCCAGATTCTTAAAGAGGATATAATCATTCATCTTCTCACAGAATTTATCATCCTTTAAGCAGCCGAACTTGATAAAGGGGCTGATATCATCCCAGTACTTGTCATACTCTTCCTTCTCGGTCTTGCACATGCCTGCAAGCTTATCCGCCACCTTCTTTGTGATATACTCCGCAATTTTCTTTACAAAGCCGTCATTCTGCAATGCGCTTCGCGATACATTCAGGGGCAGGTCCGGACAATCTATAACACCCTTCNATAGCAGAAGGAATTCGNGAATAACTTCCTTAATGTTATCNGNGATAAACACCTGATTGTTATATAATTTGATGGTTCCCTCAATGGACTCATACTCCATATTAATCTTAGGGAAATACAGAATACCCTTTAAATTAAAGGGATAGTCCATATTTAAATGAATCCAGAACAAAGGCTCCTTGTAATCCTGAAATACCTTGCGATAAAATTCCTGATACTCCTCCTTGGTACACTCATTGGGATGCTTGGCCCAAAGGGGATGAGTCTCATTCATCAGCTCAGGACGTTTCTTAATCTTAAGCTTTTTCTCCTCGGGAGCCTCCTCCTTTTTGTCTGCAGCTTCTTCTGCCTCGGCATCTCCTGCCGTATTGTCTCCCTCCGCATTATCTACTTCCTCTTTTACCTCAGGCTCAACAACCTCTATAACCTCATCATCCTCAAGCTTTTCGCTCTCCTTAATAATCTGGGTCTCCTTAGTGTCAGCCTTAGATAAATATATCTCTGTGGACATGAAGGAGCAATATTTCTTCACTACCTCACGTGCCTTATACTCATTGCAGAACTCCAGACAATCCTCGTTCAAGAATAAGGTAATTGTAGTACCGACTTCCTTCCTGTCACCGTCCTCCATAGAGAACTCTGTTCCTCCGTCGCACTCCCAATGAACCGCCACCGCGCCGTCCTTAAAGGAAAGCGTATCAACATGCACTTCATCCGCAACCATAAACGCAGAATAAAAGCCCAGACCGAAATGACCGATAATCTGGTCGGAATTACTCTTGTCCTTATACTTCTCAATGAAATCCGCAGCACCGGAAAAGGCAATCTGATTGATATACTCCTCAACCTCCTCCGCCGTCATTCCCAAACCGTTATCCTTAAAGGTCAGGGTCTTTTTCTCCGGGTCCACAATCACGTCAATGCGTGCCTTGTAACCCTCGGGCAGGCTGTACTCTCCCATCATGTCAAGCTTCTTCAGCTTGGTAACGGCATCACAGCCGTTGGAAATCAATTCCCTGTAAAAAATGTCATGGTCGGAATACAACCATTTCTTGATAATCGGAAAAATGTTTTCACTGTTGATTGATAAGCTTCCACTCTTAGCTGCCATTTTACCACATCCTTTTCTTTTTATAATTTCGCTTCTTGTTAAAATAAAGCTCTTTTTCGCAGCTGTCGGACTTACTGTAAAATATGTTTATCCGAAATCTATTTCATTAAAAACAAGTTTATATCGCCACAAAATAAAAGTCAAGACAAAATTAGCACTCATTAAACAAGAGTGCTAATAATGGCCGTGAAACCCCCATAAATTGGGTGTTAGCGGAATTCTAAAATTTTTATAAAACGCGTAAAATTGACATTTCTTATGTCTGTAAATCCCGGAGTTCTCCCTATGGCGTTAATGTATTATAATGTATTGGCTCTGTCCTCCACGTTTTTCTTAAAGTTAAGCACCGAATGATTATACTCTTCATCCATATATGCGGAGGTAATCAAAAAATCTGCTGTCGCCTTATTGTTGGCAATGGGAATATCATACACCTGCGCAATACGCAGAAGAGCTTTTACATCCGGGTCATGGGGCTGCGCTGTCAAAGGATCCGAGAAAAAGATAATAAAATCCACCCTTCCCTCAACAACCTTGGCACCAATCTGCTGGTCTCCGCCCAAAGGTCCGGAATTATAACCTCTCACGGGAAGCCCCGTCTGCTCCGTAATCATCTTTGCGGTTGTTCCAGTACCACACAAAAAATGATTTTTCAAAATTTCCTTGTTCTGATTACACCATTCAATCAGCTCCGCTTTTTTGTTGTCATGTGCAATCAAGGCAATATTTTTTTGTTTTCCAATCGTTAATGTCACATAATCCTTATTCATACGAATCCTCCATATAAGAGCAATCTACTGCGATGACACGCGACGGAGCGACGAGAAATTCGCAAAGGCGATTTTTCGTCTGCCATCAATGCTATTTGTGACGCTCTCGGCACAAATAGTAATACAGTATTACTCCTGCGCAAAATATTTTTCATAAACCGCGTAAAAATCAGCAGTAGTTACCTGACTATCATGAATCAACGCAACTTCATTCCACAGCTTCTGATTTAGTCTTTTGGCAAGACTTTCCAAAAATTCATCGTACTCCTGCCCAAATACCTCACCCCGCCGTTCCTTCAAAATCTTCAGCTTATTAGCGTCTGTCTCCTCACGGTTAAAGGTATTCATACATTTGATAATATGATAACCGCTCTCACTTTCTACGATTTCACTTATTTCATTCGTTTCCAGCTTAAAAGCGGTATCCTCAAATGCCGCGTCCATATCGCCCTTGCCAAAGGAATAGGTTAAATTTACATCCTCACTGTAATGAGCGGCAAGCTCGGCAAAATCGTGTTCCCCATCTATAGCAAGCTTGCGCACCTCGCTGATTTTCTCATAGGCTTCTTTCTTTTGCTGCTCTGAAAAAGACACCCTGTTTCCGGCGCCATCCTTCAGATAAGTGCGTATTAAAATATGCTGCACCGTGATAATCCTCGCCTCATCATCACTGATCTCCGGATTGATGTCGTGAATAATAAATTGATACACCTTATCCGCCATGGCATACTCCGTATACAAATCCTCGATGGTTTCCTGCGTAACACCCATCAGCTCTACCTCCGCCTCATTCAGAGACCGGAAATAATCCTGAGCCGCCTTTTTCACCTGCTCCTCTTCCTCATCCGCCAGAGTAACTTTCTTTTTCTTGGCAAGCAGGTACATGGTCTTTATTTGTGCCGCTTTTTCCAGCACGGTCTCCTTGACATTCTCCTCCAGACTCACTCCGTCCAATGAGGTCTGCCAGATTTCCTCCCCATAAACATTCTCGTACTGATTTTGTGTATTGGTCAAATACACCATAATCTCCGCCTCATTGCATATCTCGTCACCAATGCGGAAAATTTCATCCTTCCCCGGTCCTGTGGTAAAAACCACTCTGGTAATTCCCTCGTCCTCTCCGCAGGNTGCAAGAATGCCTATACNCAGACCTGCCGCCACACACAGGGCTGCTATTCTCTTAATATATTTCATACTTTCCTTTCATTAAGCATTCCTCTGCCANCNGCTTCACGAAAAATGCNCGTCTTCTTCNCACGNNAANTCTAACGACTATATTAGTATACACCATTCTTTATCATACTTCCACTGCTAGTTTTACAAATTAGAAGCTTACTCTCAATCCTCTCTCTCATACCGGCTCAACTGCAAGACCTCATTGTTTATCAAGTCCTGAAGCCGCCCCTTGACACATCGCATTTCATGTATTACTGATACGGTTTTTTAGTGTAACAAAGAAAGACGGCACGGCATCATTTGGAAGCCGCACCGCATCACACATTAATATATCCTTTTATAGCACACATATTTACAAATCTATTTTTTACGCCTAACAGACAATGCGCTAATGGAACACAAGCTGCATAAGCTACTCTACTTCTTCTCCGCCAACCGTTTCTTTGCCCGATTTTACGCGTTCCAGATAGTCTTTTGTCATCTGTATCACCTGTTTGGAAAGCAGTGTGATAGCAACCAGATTAGGAAGTGCCATAAAGCCGTTAAAGGTGTCGGAAATGTCTACCACCAGACCCAGCGAAATGTTGCAGCCGATAAAAATAATCAGTATGAAAATCAACTTGTAAACAGGAACCGCCTTCAATCCGAACAAATACTCAATGGCACGCTCTCCATAATAGGACCAGCCTAAAATCGTGGAAAAGGCAAAGAGCATAACCGCTACAGAGATAAATTTATTGCCGAATGCCCCGAAAACCGACTCAAACGCGGCGCTTGTCAATGCGACGCCGCTCTTTAAATGGGAGGGTAAATCAGCTCCCACATACTGTGCATATTCCTTGTAATCGTAGACACCCGACGTCAAAATAGTAAGCGCCGTCATGGTACACACCACCAAAGTATCCGCAAACACCTCAAAGATACCCCACATACCCTGTACCACCGGTTCCTTTACATCGGAAGCAGAGTGCACCATAACAGAGGAGCCAAGACCCGCCTCATTGGAGAACACTCCACGGGAAATACCTCTCTTCATGGCAACCATAATAGTAAAACCTGCCACGCCGCCGCCCACAGACGAAAAATGAAATGCGTTGGAAAAAATTGCCCCAAAAGCGCCGGGAACTTCAGTAATATTGGCGCCTATTACCACCAATGCGCCCAAAATGTAAGCAATCGCCATAAAGGGAACCACTTTCTCCGTAACGGATGCAATACGCTTAATGCCGCCCACAATCACCAGACCTGCAAAAAGCATGATAATCAACGCGGAAACCCATGAAGGAACACCAAAGGAATTCTTAAGACCGTTAGCAATCTCATTTCCCTGAGACATGTTGCCGATTCCGAAAGAGGCAAACACACAAAATACCGAAAAAATAACGGCAAGCCATTTCCACCCCAAGCCTCTTTCTATGTAAATCATTGCTCCGCCGACCCACTGCCCTTTTTCATTGCGGTAGCGGTATTNAATGCCCAGAGTATTCTCCGCGTAATTAGTNATCATTCCCAAAAATGCGGACAGCCACATCCAAAAAATAGCTCCCGGTCCACCCAGAGCAAGTGCAACCGCAACACCGGAGATATTTCCCACTCCGATTGTTGCTGCCAATGCGGTACACAAGGACTGGAACTGCGAAATGGAATGCTTATCCTTGGTGCGCAGAACCTGTTTATTGCCCTTTTTAAACAAGCGCAGGAAAGTAACATCCATCCATTGCTTAATGTGGGTCAGCTGAAACACCTTCGTCCTTACCGTGAACATAAGCCCTACCAGTAGGAAAAATACCAGCATAACAGGACCCCAGATAAAATCATTGAGCACCTGATTGACATTTGTGACTATTTGTATAATGTTTTCCATACACCCACTTCTCCTCATTAGATTTTATATCATTTTAAACCTCGATTTCGTGAATCCAGCCCTTAGGAGCTTCCAGTCTGCCCATCTGGATACCTGTCAGGGTATCATAAAGCTTCTGGATGACAGGTCCCATCTGCTCCGTACCACTTGCCATGCAGATTTCCCTGCCATGGTCTACAATCTTTCCTACGGGAGAAATTACTGCAGCCGTACCACACAAGCCACACTCCGTAAAATCCTTAACCTCGTCCAAAAATACCTCTCTTTCCTCTACCTCAAGACCTAAATATTCCTTCGCCACATATACCAAGGAACGTCTTGTAATAGAAGGCAAAATGCTGTCGGACTTAGGCGTTACTACCTTGCCGTCACCGGTTATAAATAAGAAGTTGGCTCCGCCGGTCTCCTCAACCTTAGTCCTTGTGCCCGGGTCAAGGTACATATTCTCGTCATAGCCCTCCTCATGAGCGGATACAATGGCATGAAGGCTCATGGCATAATTAAGCCCTGCCTTGATATGACCGGTTCCGTGGGGAGCCGCACGGTCAAAATCACTGACACGAATGGTTATGGGTTTTGCGCCGGCTTTAAAGTAAGGACCCACCGGAGTACAAAATACCCTGAACTGGTATTCATCGGCGGGCTTTACACCGATAACGGGATTGCTTCCGAACATGTACGGACGCAGATAAAGCGTTGCGCCGCTGCCGTANGGAGGCACATAAGCNGCATTTGCAGNCACCGTCTTTGTGACAGCTTCTATAAAGCGCTCCTTGGGAAATACAGGCATCTCCAGCCTTNNNGCNGANGNCTCCATACGCTCNGCNTTCANNTCAGGNCGGAANGTAACNATNNNNCCGNNNTCNGTNGTATANGCCTTNAANCCNTCAAANATAGTCTGTGCATACTGCANNACNCCNGCGCATTCGTTCAACACGATATTGGCGTCCTCGGTCATCACACCGTCATCCCATGCGCCGTCTTTGAAATTGGATACATAACGCTTATCTGTCTGTACATACCCAAAGCCCAAGTTACCCCAGTCAATGTTCTTCTTTTCCATATGGAATCCCTCTTTTCTTGATTTCATTCATCATATTATTATTGGATTTTTCTTCTCATTATTATACTTTTCCATCCAAAAGTCAATATGCTTTTCTGCTGCTTGTGCGATTCAGCCATGCCATTCATAAGTTGGCAGAATATACACCTTCACTAATTATTCAAGTGTTTTGCTGCCAACTTATTTCATGTGGGGCGTCAGCCCTATGGAACTGATTGTACAATTTGCCCTTAGCGAGCAGGCTCTCGCGGTCAAACCGTACAATCAGTTCCGCATGGCTGAATCCTTGCGTTCATATTTTAAAAACTGATAGGCAATGTCAAAATAAGTCTGTTCATCGCTGTCCGCAGTGATTTCCCAATTTTCATCCTCGTCAAGGTTAGGGAAATAAGCGTCCGCCTCATACTCATGGTCGATTTTCGTCACATGAGCCACATTGCAGTAGGAAAGAAGCTGCTTGTACACACTGTCTCCTCCGATGATATAAATATCCTCGTCATTATACTTTTTCAGCTCTTCCAAAAGCTCCTCTACAGAGTGTACCACAATGGCATCCTTCACCTGATATCCGGTATCCTTTGATAAAATAATATTGGTTCGGTTCTTAAGGGGCTGCCCTTGGGGAAAGGTTTCCAAGGTCTTCCTGCCCAACACCACAACCTTGCCCGTGGTCTCCTCCCTGAAATGCTTATGGTCGTTGGGAATTCTCACCAGAAGCTGGTTTTTGTTTCCGATTGCCCAGTTGTTGTCTACCGCTACAATTATATTCATACCGTTTTTTCTCCTTCTTGCCTNTCTGCCGCTTGTCTCAAAACGCCCTATTCTCAGGCAACATAATAGCATATTGACAGAGCATATACAAGTTGTAAATCTATCTGCCAATTAAAAAACCGAAGGGTAAACCTCACACAAGGTGTCACCCTTCGGCTTTTATCAGTCATAGATTATTTTATGAATGGTATTCCGTGCCAGACCATATGCGTCCGCCAATTCCTCCTCAGACATCCCTTCNCNAAACCNCTTTCGTATTTCCNCGTTTCGCTCTANATAATAAGTCTTAGAGCCGTTTCTGGCNCCCCATTCCGTTTTGNGAGTAGCTCTCGGCACATACAGGATTTCTCCTTCTATGNAGGNNTGTATTTCCCTCACAAGCTCCTCCGGCAATATATCTGCTGCATTCCTATATTTCATTTCGGCGCTCCTTACTCAAATTTTCATTGCAATCAAAAACCCTGCAACAAAGCGCAATGCTTCTTCAATGCGCGGGTATTCGACCCTCGCGGCATTCGCCAATATGCACAGGGAACCAAAGGTTCCCTGCACATCCGCTTGGCTCATTGTCCGCGAAATAAGGTGCAGAATGAGCAGAACATATAGTTATAATGTGCAGGCGTAAGTATTAACTCCGCCGCCTTCCTATGCCCATACAGAAACGTACTATATGTCCGCTACTCTGCATGGGCTAATGCTCTTTTATGTAATTTTCTCAATACAGATCTAAACATCTTAAATCTCCCTTCCATTTCTCTGACTACAGCAAATGTTTTAGTTCAGGATACTCCCTGACATTTAATACATAATTTCTATCCTTCCTCACCAGCTCCAAAAGACTCCTCTGCAGCTTCTTCAGCCTGACAGATTTTCCCAGACAGCGATATTCCCCCATCATATTCAAAAAGACACATATCCATAGCTTATAATCCTCATGCGCACAGTAATGGAGAAAAGACCTGTTATTCACATCCCATGGTTTCATTTCCGCATCCTTTAAATCTTGGGCTATCTCATCATAGTCTATGGTATTCTCCTCAAACACATAGATTACGGAATTCACACCCAGATTTGTCACGTCCGTCCTGACTCTATCTGTAATTTCCTTAGGGATGGACGCCCCCGGCGGAATATCCTTGTAAACATCATACCATATCCACTGATTTTTTCGGTCAAACCCGATAACATTTTCCTTCTTTTCATTTAATATCCCGCTGGGAGCCGGACAACGGCACAAATCTGAGAAGTTCCTTAAGGGAAGCAAATCTGAATCACATATGATAATTCTGTGGTATCGCAGATTGTTTTTCCGCAGCACGTCCAATACGGCAAACCGCACAAACAGTTTTTCCCTGTCCTCCCTCCTTTTGTTGTTCCGGTTCTTTACTCTGGACTGCTCCACACAAAATACATAGTCATACAGATAAGAAATACAGTATGCGCACTCCGCAGATATCCCCTCTGTGACAACACAAATCAAATCCGCCTCCACCCTCTGCCGTCTTAGGGCATAGGCAAAAGTCAGAATCCCCGGCAGATACCTGTCGTTCTCAATCAAAAAGGTACAGTATACGCATTGTTTTCTCCGCTTCATGTAAAAAGTTTACTAAAAAGCGCCGGAAACCCTCAAGGGGGAAAACAACTATAACAAAACTCCCACGTCCGATTTTTAAATGGCGATAGGGATATTCTTTATCTGTTCGCCTGTCTCATATCCCTCCACCCTTACGTCATCTCTTGTAAACCTATAAAAGTCCTTTACATCAGGGTTCAGCCAGAAGGCAGGCGCCGGCTTCGGCTCCCTGCCTATTAGTTCCCGGATGATCGGAATATGCCTGTCGTAAATGTGGGCGTCCGAAATCACATGCACCAGCTCGACAACCTGCATGTCACACACCTGCGCAAGCATATGAACAAGAACAGCGAATTGTACCACATTCCAGTTGTTTGCCGCCAGCACGTCCTGCGAACGCTGATTTAAGACGGCATTCAGCGTCAGCTTATTCTCACTCTTTTTCTGGGTTACATTAAAGGTCATGCTGTAGGCACAAGGGTACAGATTCATCTCATGCAAATCCTGATGTACATAGATATTCGTCATGATACGGCGGCTGAAAGGATTATTTTTCAGGTCAAAAATCACCCTGTCC
>WFLY01000199.1 GCA_009177215.1 Bacillota bacterium | reverse complement strand
TCGCTCTGTTCTCTGAATTCTTCTTGCAGGCACAGCCTGCTTTGGAAACTTCGTTTCCTATGGAATCTTTCAGGGTTGCATTACTGTTTATTTGTCAAGGTACTATGCTGAATGCTTTGCATTCAGCAGGAAATATGCGAAGCATATTTCCGTGATGATTATTACTAAATATGCATAGCATATTTCCATGATGATTATTACTAATCATCCAACGGAGAAGGAGGGATTTGAACCCTCGCGCCGCTATTAACGACCTGCACCCTTTCCAGGGGTGTCCCTTCAGCCTCTTGGGTACTNCTCCATACTAAGCTGATTCTGCAATCTNTTAAACTACCGGCGGAGAGAAATCACAGTCTCCAACGGAGAGGGTGGGATTCGANCCCACGCGCCCTTGCGGACAAACGGTTTTCAAGACCGCCTCGTTATGACCACTTCGATACCTCTCCAAGCGTATCCCGCTGTTTCAGCGGCAAAAATTATTCTAACAAAAACAAATCGCTCTGTCAACAACTTTTTACACATTTTTTAAATTTATAGTAAATTATTTTCTTTAGAGAAGAAAAGTCTCAGCTATTCTCAAGTCCTCGGGAGTAGTAATTTTAATATTTTCGTAAGAGCCTTCCACCAATTTAACCCTTGTCTCAGTAAAAAGCTCCACCACACTCGCATCATCCGTCACCATAATTCCTTTTTCTTTTAAGAGCGACAGATTTTTTTGCAGGCTTTCATAAGCTCTTACAATCAATTCGGTGTCAAACACCTGAGGCGTCTGAATATTCCACACTTTCTTTCTGTCAGGGGTCTGTGACGCAAAGCCCTCTTCATCCGCCAGCTTTACCGTATCCTTGGAAGGCATTGCCGCCACGCAGGCATGATATTTTTGTACGGCTTCGTAAGCATTTTGTATCATCTGTTCCGTTAAAAAAGGACGTGCTCCGTCATGTATAAACACATAGCCATCCTTATTTTGTACCTGTAAATCATCACCGGCAATCACCCGCATTGCATTTGCCACAGAGGCATAGCGCTCATCGCCGCCGGCAATTATGGTATCCACCTTATAAAAACAATATTTTTCAACAATTTCTTTTTGAACAAATGCAATATCCTCCGCACCTGTCACCAAAATACAATCGTCGATAATACGGGACTTTTCCACTGCATTTAACGCATACCAAATAAGAGGTTTTCCCTTCAAAAGCATAAACTGCTTGGCAACCGTGCTTTTCATACGGCTTCCGTTTCCTGCCGCCAGCACAATGGCGGTACATCTTTTTTTACCCATTCTTTAACGCTCCCCCAGCTTCAAATTGGGAACTGCATTCAAATCATAACCACTTCGCACACCCTTGATGTACTCATAATAGCCTGCCACACCTATCATTGCCGCATTATCCGTACAAAAGATAGGCGACGGATGATAAAAGCTGATTTTCTCTGCCGCACAAATCTCTTCAAATGCCGCACGCAGAGAAGAATTGGAAGCAACACCGCCCGCTATGGCAAATTTATCAAAGCCATACGCCTTTACCGCATGAATGGAATGCTCCACCAGCACGTCAATCACCGCCTTCTGAAAGGACGCTGCCACATCCGCCTCACAGACAGGCTGTTCCTTCATCTGACAGCCATTCAAATAATTCAGCACCGCCGACTTTAAGCCGCTGAAGCTGAAATCATATTCGTTCTCAGCCACTTTTGCTCTGGGAAAAGGAATTGCATCCGGATTACCTTCCTTGGAGAGCTTATCAATCTTCGGACCTCCCGGATAGCCCAGTCCAATGGCGCGTGCCACTTTGTCAAACGCCTCTCCCGCCGCATCATCTCTGGTCCTTCCGATAATCTCATATTCTCCGTAATCTTTTACCACCACCAAATGTGAATGCCCGCCGGAAGCTACCAAACAAATAAAAGGGGGAACTAATTCCTTATTTTCAATATAATTGGCGCTGATATGACCCTCTATATGGTGAACACCTATCAATGGAATTCCTGTGGCAAAGCTGATTGCCTTTGCCGCCGAAACTCCCACCAAAAGAGCCCCCACCAATCCGGGACCGTAAGTAACCGCAATCGCCGTAATGTCCTTTAAAGAAACCTTCGCTTCCTGCAACGCTTCCTCTATCACCTGATTTATTTTTTCAATGTGTTTTCTTGAGGCTATCTCCGGCACCACGCCGCCATAAAGGGTATGTAAAGCAATCTGGGAGGAAATTACATTGGACAAGACCTCTCTGCCGCCTTTCACAACGGAAGCTGCCGTCTCGTCACAAGAGCTTTCTATTGCCAATATCAAAACNTCTTCATTCATTATACTTCNCACCTCTGTACNGCCNCTACNATNTTGTCNTTGCCNNCAATGCGTATGGAACGCCCGNACAAAAGCTTTATTCCACATTTACATTCTCTTCCAAGTCCCAGCCGTATATTTTCCATTTTTTATTTTCATCCTTGCGCAGCAAATATACCAACACAGTGGACCTATTTGTTCCTGCTTCCATAATGTTATAACCGCAGTGAATGCGGGCAAAATCAAAGTCGTTCTGTGTAAAAAAATCCACATTAGTGCTGGCTGCAACTGACATACTGGTGATACGTCGTTTATTATCCTTATAACCCTGTATGTCCTCTCTGAGACGAATCAGATAAAGCTCCTCTTCATTTTGTTCCAGCAGCTCATCATCATAAAGTTCTCTCGCCTTGTATGCAAGCTCCTCTATCTCCTCGTCCGTAGCTTCTTCATTATAAAAACATTTCAGAATACTGTTGTAATATTTAATTACCTCCTTGGGCGTCGAAGGATAATCATTCTCTAAATCTCTGCTCAAGGTGCTTTGTATTACTGTCATACTGATTTCGGCTTTGCTCTCTCTTGCCCTGCCGGACAGGTAAGCATAAAATCCAACTACCAAAGCAATCAGACAGATGATTATAACAGTTATTTTGGTTGTAGATTTTTTCATAATGTCGGCTTATTCCTCCTCAAAATGTAATTCTACCGTTCTGCCATCCTTAGCTGCCACTGCTGCGGGAAAAATCTTTTTCACTTCACTCATAAATTGCTCAGGATACATAAGCGAAGGGCTATAATGAGTAAGCCATAGAGCGGGTACCTGCGCCTGTTTTGCAATTTTCGCCGCCTCATACATAGTCATATGTTTATACTCTTTTGCCTTAACCAGCTTATCCGCCTCGCCATACATTCCTTCCAAAATCAGCAAATCAGCTCCCTTTGCATTCTCAAGAATACTATCCGTAGGACGGGTATCCGTACAGTAAGTAACCTTAATACCTTTTCTAGCCTCACCTAAAACCATTTCCGGCGTATAGATTCTACCGTCTTTCTCAATGACTTCACCCTTTTGCAGCCTGCTCCACAGCTTCATGGGAATATTCTGTTCCATCGCTCTATCGCGGTCAAACTTCCCTGCTCTGTCTAAAGATAAGCTATAACCATAGCATAACACATTATGATTCACCTTGAAAGCTTTAATACAAAAACCATCGAAAAAAAAGCTTTGTGTGTTCTCCGTAATCTCTACACACTCTATGGAAAACGGCAGTTCCGGCGCTATCACGCGAAGCGCCGAAACCACCTTGTTTAAGCCTTTGGGTCCAATCAGTAAAAGAGGCTCCGTGCGCTCCGCATTCCCCATAGTAAGAAGCATTCCCGGCAACCCGCTGATGTGGTCGGCATGGTAATGGGTAAAGCAGATAATGTCAATGGGCTTAGGGCTCCAGCCCTTCTCCTTCATGGCAATCTGCGTACCCTCGCCGCAGTCAATCAAAATACTCTTTCCGTTATAACGCATCATCAGCGAGGTAAGCCAGCGATAGGGCAGCGGCATCATTCCTCCTGTTCCCAACAAGCAAACATCTAACATTCTTATTTTCCATACTTTCCAGACTTGTCCGTCTTATTCTTCTTTGACACTTGTCCGACGGCTACAGCAGTTCTTTGTCGCGAACCACCTCCACAGGTATTTGAAACTGTGCCNCTATTTNNTCATAGCATTCTTCANACANATCAANCCGCTGTCTGGCGCCGTCCTTCTCACTGAAATATCCAAAGGTATAATCGACGCTGAAACATCCTTCCTTTAAATATCCGTTTTCAAATTTTAATTCTTTTTTGCATTGATTGCAAATTATCTTATTGTGTTTACGCATTTTATCCTCCATCCTTCCACCTATACGACACCTGTTACATCATATAAGTATATAGGAAAAAAGGCTCTGTGGGCGTGGTAATTCTTCCCTATCTATCGGCTTTACGCCGCCACATAATCATAGCATCCTCGACAGGCTTTTCATAAAAATCAGGACGTATTCCCTCAGACACAAAGCCCAGCTTTTCATAGATATGAATAGCAGCGCTGTTGCTGACGCGCACCTCAAGAGTGTAAGCCTCCACCCCCTGCATGCCACCTCTTGCAATCAACTCCTGCAAAAGCTCACCGGCTATTCCTCTGCCACGAAATTCCTCCGCCACCACCACATTGTCAATATTTCCTTCATTACAGCTGATCGTCATTCCGCAGCAGCCTGCCACTGTTCCGTCAAACTCTGCCACCAGATATAAACAATAATCATGTTTCAATAAATTGGTAAAATCTTCCGCAGACCATGGCATACTAAAGGAAGCTGCCTCTATGCGACTCAAAATCTCTATATCCTTGTCCTGTAATTCCCTGATGATAAGCCCTGCCATCATCTTAATCCTCGTTTCTGTACCACTATAATATTACGGCTGCCGCCGACAGCTTCACTCCCCACATCCGAGACAGACGCTGTTTAAGTCTAAAGCCTCCTGCTGCACGCTATGTGCTGATACCTGCCGCCTCTTCCCGCTCTCGCTCCGCCTGACTTTTGCGCAAATATTCCGGCTGGTGCTGCGCTGCGCTTACGATTTTGCCTTGTTCAAAGTAGACTGCACCCAAAGCCGCCACACTTGCCGCTCTCTGACAATTATTATTTGCAGGGGCAAAGCCAAAAGGAACCTTCATCCTCTGTAAAATCACTTCCCGATAAACAGGAACACNATCCNCCAGAAAAATCACTTTTCTTCCCAACTCATTAACCCTGTCTATAATATCAGTTATCTCAGCCGCACACTGCCCTATCACACTGCGCAGAACAAAATCCTGTTCCTTCTCCACAAACTCATAAACCCCTGTATACACCTGATTTCTGCGGGCATCCATCAGCGGACACACAAAATGTCCAGTACCGCAGAGGTTATAGGCAAGCCCCTCCAGCGTGGGCACCTCAACCAAAGGCTTATTAAGGGCAAGCCCTAGCCCCTTAGCCGTAGCCGCCCCAATCCTAAGCCCCGTAAAGGATCCGGGGCCTGCCGAAGTGGCAATGACATCAATACTGTCCATATCCAACTCTACCATACGCTGAAGCTCGTCCAGCATGGGAAGCAGGGTCTGTGAATGAGTCTTTTTATAATTAGTTGTGTATTCCGCAATCAGCCTGCCGTCCTCAACAATCGCCGCACTCGCCACTAAACCCGAGCTGTCCAATCCCAGTATCTTCATCCTTGCCCCCATCTGCCCGCTTTAGCGGGCTCTCATATCTCTTCTATTGTTATTTTACGATAATCAAATCCTTTTTCCAAGTCCTTTTCTATGGTAATCCGGCTGTAATGCGAGGGTAATATTTCTTCAATAAGATTCGCCCATTCAATCAGGCAAAGCCCTTCTCCGTAAAAGTAATCCTCATAGCCGATTTCCTCCATTTCCTCCACATCACCGATGCGGTAAACGTCAAAATGGTAAAAGGGCATCCTGCCCTCCTCATAAATCTGCACAATGGTAAATGTGGGGCTGCTTACCGGCTCTGAGATACCCAATCCCTTTGCCACTCCTTGAGTAAAAACCGTCTTCCCCACCCCCAAGTCACCGATGAGTGTGAAGACCTGTCCGGGTGCGCTTTCTCTGCCAATTTTCTCCCCAAGCGCAAAGGTCTCCAAAGAGGCATAAGTCTCGATTACCTGTCTTGTTCCTATATTCATAATTTGTCTGAATTCCTTTTATTTTTTTCTATTTCCATACCAGTCCATACGCACCTGACATGATCTGCCTCCGTTCCCGCCTGCAAACCGCCCTCGTTCGCGCATGAGCCTCACACACTATGCCCTTATCTTTACCCTTGACGGGGGCATATGAGTGGAAATCNTTTCTATCNCATATGCTCTTTTGNCTCCCNNCTGGNTCNTTGNAAAANTAGTGGCANTCACCTTAGAAGTGTACAGAATGATACTTCTGGAGGTAGATACTGCCTTCACCATATTTTCCCAGTCCTGATGCTCGCTCAATTCTCCCTGAGAAATCGTCATGCCCGTCTCGTCCAGCACATAGTGCAGAGGTTCCTTAAATCCGGGATTATTTAGCGCCTGCTGCTTACTTCTCAAAAATAGGGTCCATGGAAGATATAGCAGGAGAATAATCCCCGCTATCAGAAATATCCACTGTTTTGTGGAAAAAGCCACAATAATCGCCACTGCTCCTATTCCGGTGCCCATAATGCCTCCCACGCTGTTGTAGGAATGCATCAGCATATAGTCATATAAATCCCCCGACCCGATTTTAATATCCAATTCTACCATGTTAATCCCCATTCCTGCGTTGATTCCCACACGCAATGAGCCAAGCACGGGCGCTTACGCACGTATTTGGCGAATGCCGCGAGGGTCACATACCCCGCTGCTTGCGGCAGGGTTGTTGACAAAGTAAAAGCACCCACAATTTTGCAGGTGCTTCTATTATATGTTTTTCCGGACAAAATCGCAAGTTTTATTTGCTCGTGTCAGTTCAGCCCTACGGAAATTCCTGTACTATTTGACCTTGGAAGCTTGCTCACTAAGGTCAAACTACACAAGAATTTCCATAGGACGGATGTCCGGCATGAATTAAATTGACTGAGCCGCTACTTTTACTCGTGGCGCAGCGCTTCGATAGGACTCAGCTTTGCCGCCCTCCTCGCCGGGTAAATACCAAAGAAAATACCCACTGCCGAGGAGAAAAGGCTTGCCCCCAGCACTGTTCCCACGCTGATAGTAGCCGTAAAGCCCATGAGCGAGCAGACCAGCTTCGCTCCAAGCATACCAAGCAGAATACCAATCAGTCCACCCATCAGGGTAATAATTGCCGATTCCGACAAAAATTGCAGAAGAATGGAGCCTGTTCTTGCCCCCAACGACTTGCGGATGCCGATTTCCCTTGTCCGCTCCGTGACGGACACCAGCATGATATTCATAACGCCGATACCACCTACAAGAAGGGAAATTGCTGCCACAAATACAATAAATACCGTAATCATGCTAAGAATTTCATTCATCTGATTCATGACATCATTGAAATTCTGTACCTGAATGGTGTTCTTACCACGCACATCATGCCTGTTCTCCATAAGGCGCACCACATCTCTTGCCACCTGACCGGCATTATCGGCGCCATCACTGATAATCAACAGGTCATTCATGGAGACATAGAATCCGTAATCGGAAGATACCACCGACAGCGGAGCCTCCATGGAAACCATATCGCTTGTCATCATTCCCATCAGCATAGAAGCATTATCCTGCCTGATACCCACAATGGTAAAATCCTGTGACACTCCGTACATGGTAAATTCAAAGGTCATTCCCACCACATTGCTTGTGCCAAACAGAAGCTTTGCACTGCTCTCCGTGAGGACGCAGACCTTATTCGCCGCATAATAATCATTTTCCGTAAAATACCTGCCCTTGATAATGGGGTCGTTATTGGCATATTCCATACCTGCCGTACCGAAGGTTGCATTTGCCCCCACGACACCCTTTCTTCCGGTTGCCGTGCCGTTAAAGCCCCACTGGGGAGTGACCGCCTTCACATTGGGCACCTTCTCCAAGATAGCCGCAATATCCTCCTCGGTAAATTCCACCTGTATTCCTTCGTCATTGTCTCCATAGGAATAAATATATATCTGTCCTCCCGCCATGGCATTCAGCTCACTGTTGACGCCCCCCTTGATTCCGTCGCCAATGGATATAATCATAATCACAGAGGAAATACCGATAATGATACCCAGCATGGTAAGGAAGGAGCGCCCTTTATTACTCCTGATATTCATAAGAGCAATTTTTATGTATTCCCAAACCTGTGCCATAAAAATCCTCCTAATTTACAGGCATAGCTGTCACAGCCATACCCTCTTCAATGTCAGTCAAAGCGGTCAATATAATCTGGTCCGCCTCTGTGATACCCTCAAGCACCTCAGTGTAGGTATCTGAGGAAATGCCGCAGACAATAGGTCTTCTCACTATCACGCCATTTTCCACCACATACAGGAAATCTCCGTCCTTGTCGGCATTGATTGCCTCAACGGGAATCAACAATGCGTTTTCCGCGCTCTTGGTATAAATAACCAGCTTGGCGTCAAGCCCTAAAATTATCTTGTCGTCAGGATTTTTGATATGTACCTGTGCCCCTACCATGGGAGTACCGGAGGCATTCATCTGTGCCATACGGTTGACCTTGCTCACCTCTCCCTCGTAAACGGTATCAAAAATCTTCACATCCACCTTCTGACCTACCGCAAGCTTTGCCACGTCCGTCTTGGTAATGAAAAAGCTCACCTTTACATCGCTGCTGCTTTCCAGGGTAAGAATCTGCATTCCCTCGGTGACAGTGGCGCCGGGGATTGCCATACATTCCGTGACAATGCCGTCAAACTCCGCATAAATGCCCTGCTTTGCCCTGTTATAATCTGTCTCCGCATCCTCATAGCTCATTGCCGCCATCTGACTGTCAACGGAATACTGCTCCTTTACATAGGAATCCATTATGGAAGCCTCGCTGGTATTCTTTTGCGCTTCCATCTTAGCCTTGTATTCCTCGCATGCCGCAATATGCTCCTGCACCTCTGCAATTTCCCTCTGCTTTCCGGCAACATAGTCGGTAGAGCCTGCAATCTGCTGTAAATACTGATTCTGTGACTGCTTTTCCCTGATGTCCTCCATCTGCTTGATCTTATCCGCATATTCCTGTGAGTCAGGGGCAAGCGCCGCAAGCTCCTTTTCCAGCAGTGCCGCCTGACTGCTTAAGTTTAAGGACTCACCCGCAAGACCGTTGCCGGTATTCCTCTGACTGTCCTCCAGTTCCGTCTGCAATTTCTTAAGCTGTGCCTTGTAATCCGTAAGCTGCCTCTCCAAAATTTCCAAATTGATGTCTGCCTCCTTGAGCTTTGCCTGACTTTCTGAATTTCCCACCATTGCGCCGTTGTATGTCGCAGCGCTTCTTGACTGCTGAAGCTTTGCCTGCTTCAACATCTTATCCATTTCCTCCATGTCATAGCTCACCAGAATATCACCGCCTTTTACGGCATCGCCCGCCTGAACATTCACCTGACCAATCCTGCCGCTTATTTCTGAGAAAACAATCTTCTTCTCCTCACTCTCAACGGTTCCGCTGGTACTCACGCTGTCCTGTAAATCTCCTCTTACCGCCGTGGTAGTAGTCACAAGCGCCATCTGCTTTGGCGTAAACACACAGCTTACCAGTCTGAATGCAACAAAAATAATTACGATAGCGGCAATAATAATCGGCGCTTTCTTTCTCTTTTTCTTCTTTTTTGCAGGTGCCTGCACCACGCCTTGATTATTGACAACAACATTTTTATCCTTATTCTTCATATCCTCTTCCTCACTCCTTTCACTTTACCGCCGTTTGGGAATCTGTCTCGACCCGCCCGTCCTTGATTTTGATGATGCGCTTCGCCTGCGCCGCAATTTCGTTGTCATGAGTAATCAGAATCACTGTTCTGCCCTCGCTATGTAAGCTCTTTAATATACCCATAATCTCCCTGCTGGAGTTGGAATCAAGATTACCGGTAGGCTCATCCGCCAAAATGATGGGCGGCGCCTGCGCAATTGCTCTGGCAATGGCGACTCTCTGCTGCTGTCCTCCCGACATTTCAGCCGGCTTATGTTCAATACGATTCTCAAGCCCTACTTTCTCAAGGGCTTTCTTGGACAGCTCAACCCGCTTAGTCCTGCCAACTCCCCGATATATCAGGGGCAGCTCCACATTTTNCAGNGCNGTNAGATTGGGANTCAGATTGAAACCCTGAAAAATNAANCNAATCTCACGGTTTCGGATATCCGAAAGCTCGTTGTCATCCAAATCCGAAACATCCTGCCCATGCAGTCTGTACATTCCGCTTGTTGGCACATCCAGACAGCCCAGCATGTTCATCAGCGTGGACTTTCCGCTTCCCGACTGCCCGATAATAGCCACAAATTCTCCTTCATCAATATTTACATTCACATGGTCCAACGCCCGCACCTCATTCTCACCCGGGTTGTAGACCTTGCATACGTCCTTGATTTCCACCAATGCGCCCATACAATCTCTTCTCCTTTCTCTGCGCGCTGCCATTCACTATTTGTTTCATTAAAGGTTCTTGCTATTTGTCTCTTCTCCTGAACGGAGTTTTTATTCATTGTACTGTTGTACTGTTTGCATAATACAATAATTCTATCGGAATGTCAATATGTTTTTATAAGTTAAAAATTTAGTAGCAGCCCTCAAACATAATATAAAAAAATGTCAAAAAAAATGTGGGGAAAATTTAAAAGATTTTCTTTAGATATATAAAAGAAAAAGCAATGACAGAGAAATCGCCATTGCCTTTCACTATATTTTCTATTTTCCGTGCCCGTTTTTNATAATCGGNCTTAAGGATTTATANATTAGCAGCGTAATCACGGANGAAATCGTGCCCTTGATCAGATTAAGGNGCGCCACGCATGCCGCCACAAAGCTCACTATATCCCCCTCCTTAACCAAAGGATTGACTTCGGCTCCCATTGCCAATATGCTTTCTAAAGGCATTCCGTAAAGCTTGGAAAACGCAGGGAGCAGGTAAACCGCATTAAAGGCGGTTCCGAAAATGGTCAATGTTAAAGTACCCACCACACATGCCGCAATCGCCCCCTTTTTATTTTTACAGAAAGCGTACACTACGGAAGCCGGCAGAATAAAGCTGCAGCCCACCACAAAATTTGCCAAATCCCCTACAAATGCAGTTGACGTACCCTTGATAAAAAGCTTCAGCAGAATTTTCACAAATTCCATCATTACTCCCGCCACCGGACCGAAAGCAAAGGTTCCTATCAGGATTGGCAGCTCACTAAAATCCAACTCATAAAAGCTGGGGGCAAAGGGCAAGGGGAATTCAAACAGCATAAGTATCACGGCTATGGCAGAAAACATGCCAATCATCGCCACCTTTCTTGTGCTGAAAATAGACTCCTTTACCCCCCGCTTTTTTTGGGCAAGCTTTTCTAAAAGCACCGCCACCACAAACAATGCGGCAATCACCGCCAAAAACGCCAAGACGAATACTGCATTCTTGGCTACACTTTTAAACAAACCATTCATCTCAATCCTCCATGCCGGAGCGTTTCTACGCAGGCACCGCGCCCAAAATATCAAATCTCGTGGGATACATAAGGAAATGCCTCAGTCTTGTGGCGGTCCTCACGCTGACTTCCTGCATAGAGGAAAAGATGGGGGATTGCCCTGGCGAAGTGTCGGCTCCCAAAGAAAACTGGATCACACTGCAGTTTTACCTTTCGGGCGACACTTCCGTCACCCGCGCCAACCCCATCGGAGGGGAAGACGGCAACGGCAGGGAAGACGGGATCTTCAACGAGGCCAGGATCCATGATGTCAACATCTTTCTCTTCGCGGACAATGACAAACTTCTGAATGCCGCCTCCAACATGTCCCTGACCCACCTTTACTTCAATCTTGATGATGCCGGCGACCCTCAGAACACACTTGCGTTTGAAAAAGAAGAATCAAAGGATGAGTCAAACAAAGTGGTATATACGGTAAAGTTTCTTGATGAGGTACCGGGTATAGTGCTGCCTCTCCGCACAAAAGGAACGGTACGCTTTATTACCGTCGCAAATCGTGGACGCACAATGAAAGGGGAGATAACCACCTTGAAGGACCTGTGGGAATATGACTCGCTTTCAGCGACATGGTCAGGTTCGGATCAGGATGTAAGCGGCGGGTATGACCGGTTTGTGATGACCACAGCCTACGATTCTCCTGCCACCGACTCCTACATCGCATTCACAGATGAGTCCGGGGCCGGTACTGAATCCAATCCGTTTACAGGAAAGACAACACTCGAGCGCATGTGCGCCCGCATCGACGTGATGTATTCTGGCGATAATCTGAAAGCGGAGAGTGATTTTTCTGAATTGAAATATGCTGTCGCTGGAACAGTCAATACGGTACATATATTGAATATGCTTCCGGTAAATGTGATGTCAGTGCCATCCTACCTTTTCAAAATGGTTACTAACGGACTAAAGACAGACTGGACGGAGATTGGCGGACATACATGGGGCGGAAAAGAAACAACAGACGGGAATGGTGTTCCATCCAACTACGTGCTTGAACCTAACACCCTGAATAAGGAAACACTCTCAAACGCTAATCTCAAAAATTGGTATGGGGATACAAGGACTTCCTATATCAAGTATATGATAAAGCAAGATGGCAACGGCAAAGTAGGCGGATATTATCACGGACCACTTATCTCATCAGATGAAGTCTCGAAATCATATTCAAAGACTGCAGTCTTGGGATACGCCAAC
>WFLY01000190.1 GCA_009177215.1 Bacillota bacterium | reverse complement strand
CGATCAACTTGTTNACCGCGAAGAATATCCACAGATCCCCCCAAAAGTCGAATATAGTCTAACGGAACGTGGTAAGTCCTTAATACCAATTCTTGATGGAATGTGCGAATGGGGAGATAAAAACAGGCTATAACATATTTAAACTTATACTCAATCCAACATTAAAGTGACTGGGGTTCAAACACAATAGCAGGAGGCACATATGCTCCACGATGCTACTTCTGAACAATTTCCAAAATGAGTAAGGCTTTCGGTTTCATCTAATATGCCGAAATCCTATATTTTGGTATGCTACCCGTCAAGTAGACAATTAAAAAAAACAAAAAGTTTTTCTGTCCGGTGTTGTGCCTAAAGGGTAAAATTTTTCTTCTGTGAGGTATTCAAGGGATATTTCTTTTTGCCGCCGCCTGCTCCGTTCCCGTCATGCGTTGATAGCATCATAGCGTATGACAACTTTGCAAAAGCCACTGAAAGTATACATGATGTGTTCTTTGTATGCTTCTGTACAAGTCATAGAAATTTCCCCCTTTCCTCCCACAAGGGAAATAATATTTATGAATTTTTTGAAACGCTGCTATTTGCCAAATAGAACAGGCGGCAGGAAAAACGTACTTATCTCGCCGCCCGTAATAGTTAATTTATTGTTATTTTGTTTTGTCGTTATGTTATGCACCGTAATAATGCTGAATGGCATGGGCAACATATTCAGAACAGCCTATACCAAACTGGCTATCAGTTGCTTCTGCAAGTTTTGCACTTTGCAAATATTCTTTTGCCAAATCAAGCAAAATATTTCTTGCATTATCAAGTGCAAAAATTGTCTTGTAATTCTCTGCAAGCATTTCAACAGCGGAATGTGCCATATCCATATTGTTAGATTCTTTTGCAGCCATAAATTGTTTATAGATTTTGGTATTTTCATCTTGTTTCTGTTTTAATTCTTCGGTATTCCCGGTTGACTGCATAATGGCTTCCATTACTTTATCTTTGCTGCCATACCATTTCAATAAGTCCGCAACAGCCTGTTCATTTGTAAATCCCGATGATAAATGCTCTTTGTATTTTTCCANGCTNCCGNATTTTTGNACNTGNTCNTCAANNCNNTCTTTTCGACATACATTCNAAAGTATGGTTTACGATTTTCTGTACATCTTCGTTAGTAAATGCTTCAAAACTCATAGTATTAACTCCTTTCATCACATCTGTTATTAACTCAATGATTCCATTCAACCGATTCCGCTTCTGCTCCAGTAAAGTTTTTTGAGTTAATAAAGCCTGTTCCTTGTCATAATTAGGGTTATCCATGATTTTTTTAATATCAATCAATGGAATTTCTAATTCTCTAAAGAACATAATTTCCTGCAACTTTTCTAACGCTTTGTTGTCATAGAGCCGATAACCAGCTTCCGTTAATTCCGTTGGCTTTAGTAGACCGATTTCATCATAATATCTCAGCGTCCTTATACTTACTCCGGTTATCTCTGACACGTCTTTTACGGTTTTCATTATTTCCTCCTTTCGGTTCAATCGTAAACCGTTACGCTACGAGAGAGTCAATACTTAAATTAAAAATTTTGCCTCTTTTCTCCTGACAATTATAAACAAATTTCTGCTTTATAAGAATAGTGTTTTATTTGTCATTGATAAAAAGCTTGAATGAGAGGGATTCCTCAGTCGTCGGCATTGTGGGAATGTGTATAACTGGGCTAACCCAAGAATACATACTCATATTTTTCAAAATCCTCCACATGAGTGGTAAGCTCCAGGCGGAAATCATCATCCTGCTCGTCTGCCGCCTGATCTACCAGCGAATCATGTTCAAGAGGATATGGCTCCACCGTTTCAATTCGGAACATGTCTCCACCAATCGTCTGCTGAATCAGCTTTGCGACATATTCTGTATTACCCAGCTTTTCCCCATCCTTAACAACAATACTGGCACCTGCGACGGCATCCACACCATCCGTATCCACATCCTCCGGCACAGAAAAATAGGCAATCAATATGTTAGCGCCCGAAAATTCAGGCTTGGCCTCATTTCCCGCATTGCTTTTTTCTGTAGGTACAGTGTTGTTTTCCCGGCTTGCAGTTACATTTGAGGCAGTGGATGTATCCTGCCCATTTGCACCGCAGGCTGTAAGATGAAACATTATAATTACTGCCAACAACAAAGAAATTCTTCGTTTCATATAATCCTCCTTGTTTTCCAAAGGAAAATCCTATCCATTTATGGATTTGTCCTCTTGCTGAGGAGAGGATTTAGCCTCCCTGTTATAGTCCAAGACTTTCAATCCAATCCTGAACAGTCTCCTCAGAAGCTCTTGATGAAAATCTTTCCCCTTCCAGCCAGTTTCCGGTTCCTGCTGCCTCTGCCAGCAATTCACCACTTTCTCCCAGACCTGGCTTTGGATGGTCTCCGCCGCCAAAAACTGCTGTTCCATAACTACCAAAGTAAGCTGCCATTCTTGCCCCGGCGGAACCGCCCCACAGGGAATAGCAATTTGTATCCACCTCTAATTCTTTCGCATGTTCAAAGATAAAGCTGATCGCCCTTGCCAGATCTTCACAGGCAGTCTGTACGCCGGGTCGGTAGATCAGGGCAAAAGCGTTATAGCCCAGCTTCGATAACTCCAGCGCANGGGGGAAGCTGTCGNNCATGGCTCNCACATAAGCAAACCCNCCTCCTGCATTGCAGACCNCAAATCTTTCTCCCGCATTGCCTTTGAAGAAAAACAATCCTGTATCCTCCTTTGCCGGATCAGCCACCTTTTCTTCCTCTGTATAAATATCATAAAAGATGGTATCGCCCACCCCGGCATGGTCTTTCATGTAATTTACAATTTCCACAGTCTTATCGGGATCAATATTATTATACCATGTCAGGCGGATCTCACCTAATGTGTCCCCACTGTAATAGCCGCCGTCAACCGGAAAGATCAATCTGCCGTATTCCCCAAATACAGGATCAGACAGAACATCCGCTATTTTTGTATTTGCGGTAAAAGCTGTATTCTCATCTTGCGCTGTTTCCATAGAACCCTCCTTGACCACCTCCTGTTGCCAGACCGTTTCCGATACTTCTTGATTGGATTCCATATCAGAAATATTTACTGCACCTTTGTCGGCGCTGCATCCAGAAACACAGATTGTCAAACAAAGAAGTGCCGTAAGGAACCCCATCTTTCTCATATTGCATCACCGACCTTTCATAGAGCAAACTCCAAAAATGCGAAGCATTTTCCTCGTTGAGCACTTGAACAGACTCAAAAAATGCTTCGCATTTTCCGGTGTATTTTCGTATGGAATGATTTGAAATTTCATATCCGGACATTTCTCTTGAATTTTTGGCCATAACTGCATCAATAGCTGTGCCGGGGTCATAGGCGAAGTTCCGATACGGATAATATTTGTATCCTCCTGCATGGCATTTTTCGCACGCGTAACAGAGTCCTTGCAATACTGGATAATACACTTTGTATCCTGATATAAGGATTTTCCAGCCTTTGTCAAAATCAATCCACGATGCGTCCGTTCAAATAATTTCACATCCAGTGAACTTTCCAGTAGATTAATCTGCTTAATGACAGCGGTTGGCGTGATATAGGATTCCTCCGCCGCTTTATTAAAGCTGCCCGCATCCGCCACCCGCAGAAATGTATCAAGTTGAGAATTATTAATCATCAATGTACTGCTTTGCTTCCTCAATATCCTGCATATACTGTCTGATTCCTGCCACTGTAAAGCGGCTTCCAAGCCTACTTCTCCTGACTGCCTGTGCTTTTCCTGCTTTATTGGCATGGTACGGAAGGGCATAACTAATGGTATTGCCTCCTTTATTCGGAACAAGATGTCCACAGATCAATTTTTCTGTTGTGGATTTTCCACTTCCGTTCTCACCGATTAAGCCGTATATCGCTCCGACAGGAACAGTCATGTTCAGACTATCGACCGCGTACATTCCACGAAAACTTTTCGATAAGTTTCTTAGTTTCCATCACCATCTGCTGCTTCTTTTCACATTCTTGCCGCTGTGCAACACCTTTTTCTTCTCTTTCTTTTTGCTCCGCTGCCAGTCGTGCCTTCGCTTCTTCAACGGACTCACCTTCTTTTGTCAGAAAATTATCCACGAACTTATCGGCAATCTTGTTAAAGCCGCCCACTGCTCCTTCCTCAATTTTTTCATTTGCTTTTACTAACTTAGATTTTGCCATGCCTCCCTGCTCATCAGTATGNGTGAAAAACCTTTGCTGAGCAAAGAGCGNTTAGGGCATGAAAANATACAGATGNCTTTANGAATCTACGGNCATCTGTATCTTAACACNANTCTNAANTTGCNGATAATCTGACAGGAATACTGCAGTATACACCTGCCACCCAAAACATTGCAGACTATACCAGCACACCGTAGCCTANCACAAAGAAGNGNAATAAAAAATGCAATCGTGATGCAATAAAACGAAAAAAAAGCCGCAAATCATTAGTTTTACGGTGATAAGGAAGTATTCACAACAACTTATCATTAACGCTGACAAACAAAGTGCAAGCAGGAGCTGATGACATATCACTTTCATTAGTGGTCGATTATCTACTTTTCAGTTACGCAATAGAACGCAATTTTTGAGGGCAGACATCTAAAACCCCTCACCCCGTCCTTTCACCGCCCCGAAAGCCGCATACATCACGGACAAAATACCCCTTACTGCGTAACAAACCCCATAATAAATTGAGGGCGAAAGCAGTCTGCTGATTTCGCCCTCTTGACTGCCCAACAGCAAAGGCGGGAAAAGCTGTCAAGGGCGCGTAGCGCGAAGTTTACCCTTGACAGCTTTTCCTGTCTTTGCTACTCTCTAACGGTCGAAGCGAAATTTCAATATGGCTTCAACCAGTTATGCTTTTAACCTGTCCTGTGTATCGTCATTGATATACCCCTTATACATAGACAGGTATTTGATGTGCGCGTATCTACCGCTTCCGGCTCTCCGGCAACGGCTTTTTTGATTACCTCAAAAGGTATCAGCTTCTTGTTCCTCATATTCCAATTTCTCCCATTCTTTCCGCAACTGTTTCAGTGCAACATTTCTCCTGCGGTTTATCGAACTTCTGCAACGCTTGTACAGCCTGCCGAGTGCTTCATCACAATAACCAACAAAGTAATAAAGCAACAGGACTTCCCGCCTTAATTTCGGTAATCTTGATAATGCCGTTGCTAACCGTTCATCATCAACTATAACTTCCTTTCCCAACACAAGAAATACAGTCGGCTTGTCCTGTTTTTCAAAGTAGCTATCCATAGCAGACGGTTCAAAATATCTCTCTGACATTAGATAGTCAAGGGATATTTCCCGTCCCTCTTTCCGCTTCAAATCCTGCCATGCGTTGAGTGCTTNATGGCGCANNACANTCTTACAGAACGNATGGAAAGCATATTCGATATGCTCTATGAACTGTTCAGAATATCTCATTTTCTCTCACCCTCTTTCTTCCCAGTAGGGGGCTATTACAACAAAAACCCATCCAGAATATATCCGCATAGGTTCTTGGGTAATATGAGCTATTAAGACATACTAAATGATGTGTGTATTCAGATCCATAGGCGTAATAGTCCTTGTTAATGGCTTGGCTTTTCTTGGCAGGTCAATGACTATCCTATTTTGTTGCTGACATACTTTGCATTTCATCACGATTCCCTCTGTTAGCTGCAATATACAATCTGCTAACTTTATAGATATTGCTTTCTTGAAAATAAAGAGAGCCGACAAACTGTGATTTCTCACAAGTCTGTCGGCTCTGCGTCTATGCGTCTGGCTCTTTATTGTTATTGCTTTTNGATAACTGTTATTTGTAAATCTTTTGCGTTAATCAAACTTTCCTGCTTGCACTTCGGGCAGTAGAGTGGAAAGTTTTTTAACTCTGTATCTGCCCGTAGCTGTAACCTCGTTTTATTTCCGCATACAGGGCAATGCCCCNAGTCTGTAATAGCATCCTGCTTACTCATNATCGGTACCCNNCCGCAATTCTTNCNCTNAAANCTGCTTTATGTANAGNTTGTTTNCCTCNCNCNATGTAGGCTGGAACGCCATATAGCGGCATTTCTGATACTGNTCACCATCCAACACANNGGTATATCCNATTACACATTTCGGATTACANTCATTGGGATTGNTAAGCCGTTTGCAGACGGACGCTTTCTTGATTTCCTTTTTTACCTTTTCGGG
>WFLY01000018.1 GCA_009177215.1 Bacillota bacterium | reverse complement strand
TCTTTTGCACATGCATCGATGGCATCTGCTCCCTGTCCGTCACAAATAATCTTGGCTGCAAGCTTTGCGTCCATGGTTCCAATTTCCGCATCGGGCCATGCAATCGTAATATCTGCACCAANTGCNTTGGAATTCATTGCCACATAAGCACTNCCAAATGCTTTGCCGATCACTACNTTCACCTTGNGAACAGTAGCATTAGCAAATGCATATGTAAGCTNTGCAGCNGCCTTTGCAATTTTCTTTTCGGAACACTTNTCCGCCTTGAAACCTGTTACATTGGTAAGAGAAAGAACAGGAACATTAAACGCATCACAGAAATTAATGAAATCTGCCGCCTTGTCACAGCCTGCAGGACTCAGCACCGCATCAAACTTCTCGGAAATCTTTCCGTCCTCACCGTATACTTCACTGCGGTTTGCCACTGCACCTACCGTTACTCCATTCAGCTTAATGAATGCAGTAACCATATCCTTTGCATAGCCTTCCTTAATCTCATATACCACGCCGTTATCTGCAAGCTGTGACAATGCGATGGAAGTATCTCCCACACAGCCTGCGATCTGTGCACATGCACGGTTGATATCATCCGTGCAGTCTTCAAAAGGCATATCATCCTCATTATTTGCAGGTAAAAGCATTACAAGCTCCCTGATCTTTGCAAGAAGCTCACTCTCCCCTCCAACAACATCTACGATACCTGCTTCTTCACTCTGGAAGGAAGCTGCTGAAGTATCACATCTGCTGATTTCGTTTCCGTCAAGTGCATTGGGTGCATTGACAAAAAGCTTTGCCTTGGTTTCTTCCATAAAAGTAAAATCTGTTAACGNAGGAATTNAAGCAAGTCNGCCGCCACAACTCCNAAAAATTGCCGTGATCTGAGGAANAACCNCCGAACTTAACACCTGTTTCTGATAAATTTCACCGAAACCATTCAGCGCATCGGCTGCCTCCTGCAGTCTCAAACCGGCAGACTCAATCAATCCGATTACCGGTGCACCTGTTTTCAGTGCCAGATCATAGAGACCAGCTATCTTCTTTGCATGCATTTCACCGACACTTCCATTTAACACGGATGCATCCTGGCTGTATACATACACAAGATTTCCGCCAATTACTCCATAACCGGTAATTACACCGTCAGAAGGAGTGTCGGTCTGTTTCAAATTAAAGTCAGTGCTTCTTGCAGTAACGCGTGCACCAATTTCAACGAAACTGTTTTCATCGAGCAAAGCAGCTATTCTTTGACTCGCTTGTGAAGTAGTACTCATGTTTTTCAGCCCTCCATTTTATATTAAATAAATAATAACTCTGTTCACGGGGCATAGTATCCCCATAATTTGTCTATAGAAGTATAACACAAATGTACAAAATCGCATAGAACAAATTGAAAAAATTTAATTTTCTTTTTTTAAAAACATATATATTTAATAAACAATATCTTTTCCGAAAGTGCCTATGAAATATTCCAAACCATTTCTGTCCCTGTTATCAGGGCTTTCACTGCTTCTTATGCTTTTATCCCGTCCGGCGTCCTTCCCCTCTTACGCCGAAACCGGAAACAATGATGAACTGAAACTGTATGCACAGTCCGCCGTACTGATGGACGCAGATTCCGGCCGCATCCTCTACCAAAAAGATGGCGAAAAAATACTTCCCATGGCCAGCACCACCAAAATTATGACTTGTATCCTTGCGCTGGAACTAGGAAATCTGGATGACTACGCCCAAGCCTCTGCTTATGCTTCCAGCATGCCCAAGGTAAAGCTTTATGTAAAATCCGGAGAATACTTCAAATTA
>WFLY01000057.1 GCA_009177215.1 Bacillota bacterium | reverse complement strand
AAGTGATTGTACTTTACACCGAATATGATCGTCTGTCAAGCAGAAGATGCATTTGTTAATAAACCACATCGGGACCTAATAAAATACTTGCAGGATAATCCCCGATGTGGTTTTTTTGAGCGCAAATATATCTGATTAGGAATAATTACTTTACCAAATTGTAACTTTTTGAAAAATCGGGAACAGGCAAAATATTACTTTTTTATTTTAAAATACATCTGGTAAGGCTCATATCCGATTTCATTTAATTTCATGAAATTAATACCCGGATCTTGATTCTCCGTGCGGTAAAAGGTGCGGAAATCGCCCCACTGGCGCTCCGTATCTGCCGTAAGCTCCTCCTCCGGACGCTCTCCCTCCAGATACAGGATTCTCTCCTGCCCGGTAATTCCCGCCAGCACATCGGCGCCATAGCGGAAGGCTCCCATAGTCTCGTCGTCGGGCAGTGTGACAAACGTAAGACCGATAGGCAGGGTAACTACTATCTTATCTCCTTCGTTCCACACTCTGTTCAGGGTCACAAATTTATCCGTGTCATTTGTTGCCTGCACCAGCTCATCATTCACATAAACCTTTGCCTCTCCCTTAATCCAGTCGGGAATGCGCAAAAGAACACTAAAGCAGACGCTGCTGTCTCCATGTACCGTAAAGACATATTTTCTGAAATCCGGTTTATTTGCAAAGGCACTGGTGGTATCATTTACGGTCTGCTTTGCATTATTTTCCGAGGAATTCATCAGACTGCCATTCATATAATCCTGTCTCTGTGACAGCCTAAATGCCTTGCCGTCCATCTCAAAATTTACTTCGGAGTTAGCGTATTGAGTGATATAAAGCTCCGTTCCCTCCTGATAATAAAGACGATGGTTCCATGCGGCATTTGCCTGTACCATGGTTCCGTGACAGCAGAAAAAGCTGTCCATCTCGCCTGCCCAATCCTTTTNACTGCCCGCCTTCATCGGCAGGAAATAAGTTAAAAGTCCTCTTCNCGGGCTGTTATCATAAGGCAACCCCTGNCNATAGGNTTGTGNNATAATANCGTTNTGCNCATTATNCTCTATGTAATGCATATANTCCGAGGTCNNTCGTCTNACGGAACNAAANCTCAGCCAGACGAATCATATTATACACCGTACAATGCTCCTGATTTTTATCTCCCAGTCTTGCTTTCAGCTTTCGCATAGGCGTCCAGATTTCTCCCTGCGTCTGACCTCCCGTTACAAAGCTGCCCCTGTCCGTCACCGCGCATTTCCAGTAAGCAAACGCAATTTTAAGCCATTTTTCCTCACCTGTTACCTCATAGGCTCTTGCGCAGCCCAGCGCCTCGGGAATAGTCGTGTTTGCATGCATGTTGGTAAGCACATCCTTGCCCTCTAACAGCGGGTCGAACAGTCTTCCCCTGTAATAACGCTCCAGCAGAGTGCGATATTTTTCATCCTTTGTTATCTCCAAAAGGTCCGCCCATACCTCCAGCATACCTCCGGTCTCAATATCCAGAATATTGTCAAATTCTTCATCAGTATAGCTTCCGCTCCAGCGATAAAACCAGTCCGCCAGCTTATCTGCTATCGTCAGCGCATTCTCCAGCCCCATAAGGCGGTACACGTCCACAAACCCCATAAAAAGCTTATGAATGGTATACTGAGGAGCCCAGACACCCTTTCCTTTTCCTATCCAATAAAGATACTTCTCGGGAATGGAGCATACCCACTCTCCGCCATTGTCCTGCTGGCAAAGCAAAAGCTCCTCCAGAATCACCTCCGTCTTTGCCTTTAACTCCTTATCGCCGTTTTCCTGATAACGAAGGGCGGCAGCAGACAGCCAATGACCTAAAAAATGACCTCTCAGCTGACAGCTCGGATCCTCCCATCCGCCCATAGCCTCTCTGTCCATACCTCTTCCGGAATATCTTCCCGCCTCCAGATGATAATTGCGGAGTAAATGCTCCGTCCTAAGCTTCATTAAATACTGTCTGTTGCTCTCTTCTCTGCGCAGCAGCTCTCCTTCCTGCAGCTTCACTGCGCTTCCCATTAATTCCTGCATGATCTTTCCTCCAAATATAGTATATCTCTATGACCCTATAAGGCTCACTCCATTTTAGTATCTGTTTTTATGCCGTTTTTTTCAATGATATATTATAAAAAAATATTGATATATTCTCTTATTTTAAACTTTTTATGAAAATNAATTGCTTTNTNAATACTACCTGATGTATAATATTGTCNTAAATAAAACGGATGGCTTATTTGATATGCCATCAATAAAAGAGCTTACAAGAGTGAAAATAATTTTCGCTCCCAAGTTTGCGTCTGTGCTGCATCCGCAAACTTGTGATGTGCAAAAAGCAGCGCAGAAATGAGGAAAGGTATGTTTATTGTATTAGGCGGCGGTCTGCTGATCATTATAATTGCCGTGGTTGTGGCTGTGGTTTCCTCAGTTGTTTCCGCAGTAGCTGCGGATCAGGATATCGAAGAATAGGGAGAACTGTTATTCCACCAGCTCTCCCCTTTCAATTCTTGCCGCTAGATCTTCCAAGTACACCCAGCGGTTCATTTTTTCTTCCAATAGCCGTTCGTGCTTTTCCTTTTCCCCTGTCAGCTCATTTAACCTCACAAAATCACTACCGTAAGATATATACTCCTTTTCCAGCTGCTCCAGCTTTTTTTCTAAGTCCGCAATTTCCCCCTCAATACTTTCATAATCCTTTTGCTCCTGATAAGAAAATTTAAGCTTTTTCTTCTGCCCGCTCTTCCAGTTTTTGGAGCTGGAACTTTCCCCATTCTCCGCCTCCCTGCCTGTAGTCCGCCTGCATACAATATCTGCCTGAACCTGCTCCTGCTGCCAAGCCTTTCGGTTGATATAATCTGTATATCCGCCCTCATATTGACGCAGTATGCCATCTTCTTCCATAGCAAATATCCGCCTCACCGTTCTGTCCAAAAAATAGCGGTCATGGGATACCACAACGACAATCCCCCGAAAGCTGTCAAGGTAATCCTCCAAAATCCGCAGGGTTGCTATATCCAAATCATTGGTTGGCTCGTCCAGCACCAGCACGTTGGGCGCGCCCATAAGCACCTTGCACAGGTACAGGCGCCTGCGCTCTCCGCCGGACAGCTTTCCCAAAAGCCCATACTGATCCTCTCCTGCAAAAAGAAAACGCTCCAGCATAGCGGATGCGCTGATTTTACCCTCTTCTGTCTCCACAAATTCCGCCACATCCCTGATGTAGTCAATCACCCTCTGCTTAGGGTTCATCACGGCAGCATCCATCTCCTGAGCGTAGTAGCCGATTTTCACAGTTTGTCCAATAACAATCTCACCGCTGTCCGGAGTGATCTCCCCCATGATTATTTTCATCAGAGTGGATTTCCCACTGCCGTTACTCCCGATAAAGCCCACTCTGTCATCCTTCAAAAAAAGATAAGTAAAATCTTTTATAAGCTGCTTTTCTCCGTACGCCTTGCCGATATTGTGAAGCTCTACAGTCGTTCTTCCCAATCGGGAACTGACGGATGAAAGCGCAACCTGAGCGTCCTGCTGCGGCGCCTGTACATTCTTTAATACCTCGTAACGTTCGAGCCGCGCCTTCTGTTTGGTGGAACGCGCCCTCGCTCCCCGTTGTACCCAGACAAGCTCGTTTCGCAAAATACTGACGCGCTTACGCTCGCTTGCCTGTGCCATATCCTCCCGTTGTGCTTTCAACTCCAGATAGCCGGAATAATTTGTCTCATAGGAATAAAGCTTTCCCTTGTCCAGTTCGATAATCCGTCTTGAAACACTGTCCAGAAAATAACGGTCATGAGTTACCATTATCACTGCGCCCTTTCTCTTTCTCAGCGTATCCTCCAGCCAGTCGGACATCTCATTGTCCAGATGGTTGGTCGGCTCGTCCAGCACCAGAATTTCTGCAGGTGAAATCAGCACTGACACTAATGCCAGACGCTTTTTCTGCCCGCCGGAGAGCTGCCCGCAGGGCTGGGAAAAATCTGTCACTCCTAGTCTGGTCAACATATTTTTCGCCTCTGCCACTGCCCCCTCATCTGACCGCTGTTTGCCATAGCCTGCCTCTTCCCTCAACACTGCCTCTAAGACTGTTTCCTCCTCCGAAAACCGGGGATTTTGCGGAAGATATTTTATCAGATAACCGTTTGCCCGTATTATCGTTCCCTCATCAGGTTCTTCCAAGCCTGCAATCATTTTCAAAAGGGTGGATTTTCCGGTACCGTTGATACCCAAAATTCCCACTTTTTCCCCCTCGGCGAGATAAAAGCTGGCATTTTCAAAAAGCTTGCGCTCTCCATAAGCCTTTGTAATATTATCCACTGTTAAAATGTTCATATGGCTTTCCTCATTTCTACGTCTCTTTTTATACGTCTCGGGCCTGCGGACATAGAAGCAGACGCAAGTCCTGAGTAAAAAATTATTTTTTCCCTTATAACTCCTCCAAGCCTCCGTAAATTGCCATACGCAGCTTTCTAACCACCGGCATCATTCCCATGTCCGCCCTCTGGATAAAATAAATAAATATCAAATCCTCCTTGGGGTCAACAGTAACATAGTTTCCGGTCCAGCCGTCCCAGCCAAACTCCCCTATTGAGGCATTTAACATTGCTCCTCCCTGATCTGTCATGACACGCATCAGACATCCGTATCCACAGCCCAGCACGCTATCCCATGTATAATCTGCCTTTTGCTCATCGTTTAAGTGGTCCTGTGTCATGAATTCCACGGTTTTCTCGCCCAGAATCCGCTTATCCTTATACTTCCCCTTGTGTAACAGCATACTTGCAAAATGGCTGTAATCGTCAATAGTAGAGGTAAGCCCCGCCCCACCGGATTCAAAAACCACATCTTCGTCGTAATATTCGCCAAGGTGGCTGCCCACCAGCGGCACCAGTGTACCGGACGCATCATCCCATTGATATGCCTGCGCAAAACGTCCTTTTTTCTCCTTGGGTACAAAAAATCCCGTATCCGGCATCTCAAGCGGTGTAAACAGCTCCCTGCGCAGAAATTCCCCATAGGTCACGCCCGAAGCTTTCTCCACCACAGCTCCCAATATATCCGCCGACAGTCCGTACATCCACTTTTTTCCCGGCTGAAAACAAAGGGGCACCTTTGCAATATGCTCCATGTATACCTGTGTATCCACTCTTTCCCCTCTCTCACGGCGTGCTGTCAGTTCTTTGAAAATCCTGTCCATCTGCCTGCCCGGTTCATGGTTCATATCAGGATAGGGAATGCCCGAGGTCATATTCAGCAAATCCCACAAGGTATTTTCCCTCTGTACGGGAACAAGCCCACCCTCCTGCCACACCTGCTGTCCTGCAAACGCAGGCAGATATTTTGATATGGGATCCTTTAAATCAATCTCTCCCCGCTCCGCCAAAATCATAACTGCCGCCGCTGTTATAGGTTTTGACATGGAATAAAGGCGGATTATGGTGTCGCGCCGCATGGGAACTGCATTTTCCTTATCGGCAGCGCCATAAGCATAAAAATAAACCTCTTTATCTCCACGAAGAATCAAGGCGCTTGCGCCGTTGACACGCCCCTCCTTCACTTCCCCCTTTATCAAATTATCTAAGGTTTCCTTACAATGAAACATATCTAATCCCTCCCTTATTTTTTCGTCACTCACAATTTACATCACTCTAAGGAAAAGCTTATTCAATTTTCCCTTATCAAGTAAGCTTCTATGGTTAAATTGTTCAGATGTCTCAGTAGTGCCGAATGACTCTACATAGTACAAATTATATTCCTAACATGGGCTTTATCGCAACATTTTTTATCACTTCTATTTTTATTTCTCCAAAGTATTTACAGCTTATCATTGCAAAAAACGCAGTGATATTCTCAATCACTGCGTTTTCTATCATTTTTGACATTAAAACAAATTACTCCTCCACCTCAACCTCAAGATGAAGCACACTGCAGGGAGGAATGGTAAAGGTCAGCTTATTGCCGGTAATTACGGCCTTGTCAAACTCCTCTGTATGTACAGTATCGGGAGCGTCAAAGGTGTTATGCGCCGTCATTTCTCCGGTAAGAAGAGTTCCCTTCACAGACTTTACGCATACCTCGGCAAAAATACTCTCTATCTCGTAAGCCTCATCCAAAGAGAGATTAGTCAGGGTAACATGAAGCCTTCCGTCTGCCGCCTTGGACACGGATTCTGTCAGGTTAGGCACCTTGGACTTCTCCGTACCGATTGTCTTAGTCTCAATTGAGGATTCTACCAGCTCGCCGTCCTGATGATCCTTATACATGTTAAATACATGCCATGTAGGAGTTTTCACCATCTTCTCGCCCTCAGTCAGAATCACTGCCTGAAGTACATTCACCATCTGAGCAATATTTGCCATCTTCACGCGGTCACAATTTTTATTGAACAGATTCAGGTTGATACCGGCAACCAACGCATCCCTCATGGAATTCTGCTGATACAAAAATCCCGGATTAGTGCCCGGCTCCACATCGCACCAGATTCCCCACTCGTCGATCACCATACCAATCTTCTTCTCGGGGTCATACTGATCCATAATTGCTCCATGGCGCTTGATCAAAGTCTCCATAAACAAAGTGCCCTTCAGAGTAGCATACCAGCCCTCTTCGTCAAATTCCGTGGCAAAGCCCTTCTTTCCCCAGTCACCGGTGGGAATCGTATAATAGTGCAATGACAAGCCGCTCATGGTCACAACGCTATGGTCGGTAATGGTCTCAAGCACCTTGTCCGTCCAATGATAATCTCCTGCATTCGCACCGCATGCAATTTTGTTAATAGGCTTCTTGGAATCATAATTGCGAATATAGGTCTGGTATCTGCGATACAAATCTCCGTAGTATTCAGGTCTCATATTTCCGCCACAGCCCCAGTTTTCATTTCCTACGCCAAAATAGTCAACTGTCCAAGGCTCCTCGTGTCCGTTCTCCTTACGCATATCAGCCATAGGAGACACTCCGTTAAAGGTCATATATTCTACCCATTCGCTCATTTCCTGCACAGTGCCGCTTCCCACGTTCCCGTTTATGTATGTTTTACAGCCCAACTGACGGCACAGCTCCATAAATTCATGAGTACCGAAGCTGTTATCCTCTACCACACCGCCCCAATGGGTGTTGATCATCTTCTTTCTGCTCTCCTTAGGACCGATACCGTCCTTCCAATGGTATTCATCCGCAAAACAGCCGCCCGGCCAGCGAAGCACAGGCACCTTAATCTCCTTAAGCGCCTCCACTACATCCTTACGCATACCGTTTACATTGGGAATATCGGAATTCTCTCCCACATATATCCCCTCGTAAATGCAGCGGCCTAAATGCTCGGAAAAGTGCCCCTGTAATTCAGGATTAATATGCCCTTTCTTTACCTTTGAGTTTACATACAATTTTGTCATAGGTTATTTTCTCCTTTTATTTAACTTTATACTTAAATAATAAANTCATTAATTTATAATACAAGTCTNTTACATTAATATTAAAAANTCAAATAAATTAGNTGCATCAATTTATACAAATATATNTTGNAAATCTGTACAATTTCATTAAATATTTATTTATTTCATTATTTACTTTAACAAACAGAAATTTCATGTTATAATACCACTAGTATAGCAATTGATTTTCCTGTCGATGAAATGATTATTATGGGTTCAAAATACAGTAACCCTTCACAAGGAGCAGAAACGTATGTTACATTTATCCTCTTTAGACGAAGCCGAAAAGGTAATAAAAGCATTGAGCACACCCATGAGAATAGAAATCATGAAAATGATATATGATACCCCCGACCTAAGCATGAACGACCTTGCGCACGCCCTAAAGCTTACCAACAGCGCTATCTCCATACATGTAAGCAAGCTGGCGGACGCCGGGCTGGTACAAATTCAAACCACCTCCGNCAGACATGNTACCATGAAACTGANAAGTCCCTGCCATGACAGACNGATAATAGATATGGTTCCCTCCCGGGAAACAGAACANTATTATCAGGATGACNTTAAGATTGGCTACTTTACCGCCTGCAGCGTCACACCCACCTGCGGACTTGCCACCCCCGAAAAAATTATAGGTTCCTTGGACGATATCAAGGCATTTACCTTTCCCGAGCATTTTGATGCCGGAATCTTGTGGTTTACCAGCGGTTATTTGGAATATGGCCTGCCCAATCATCTTCTTCCCGGTCAAAAACTGAAGCAGCTGCAAATTTCTTTTGAAATATCCTCTGAATGTCCGGGTTTCAACGAGGATTATCCTTCCGATATTCATTTCTCCTTAAACAATCAGCCTTTGGGCGTATGGATCAGCCCCGGCGACTATGGCGACCGCAAGGGTTATATTTCGCCCTCATGGTGGTCCGCAACCTTAAATCAATATGGTCTTCTAAAGACTCTGATCATCAATCAGGAGGGTACCTTTATGGACGGCGGACAAAAGCTGTCCGAAGCTACCATCGACAGTCTACAGCTTAATTATAACAGCCTGATTACCTTTCGCATCGAGGTTCCCCGCAATACCCCTAACTGCGGCGGATGCACTCTGTTTGGTGAACAATTCGGAGATTATAATCAGGCTATCCGAGTAAAAGCCTTTTATGAATAATTGAAACGTTTGTTCAGCACCTTGCTCACATGAAAATACGCCGGTATCAGAAAAGCATCCGTTGGGAATCTAACGAGAAGTAATATTTTCCTCCTCATAATCAAAAATATTGATTGTGCAGCTGCCCCCCTCAATGCCATCTGCAGTGACAGTGCAAGTAACATTTCCTGATTTGTGCAGCCTGCTTTTTACAATAAAGCCCACCCTTCCTCCTTCAAGGGTAACGGATTGTTCTCCAATAAACTCTGCAGATTCGTCAACGCTTATCTTCACCTTATTATCAGCGTAGGGAAGCCGAATACCGTTTTTATCAAGAAGCTCTACAGTTACACAGGTCATATCTGCGCCATCGGCAATCAGAGTATTGTAATCCGGAGTAACCACAAGCTTCGCAGGTGATTCAGGAGTGCAGCGGCGTGTCCGTGCCGTCTCTCTGCCGGCAATATAACCCACTACTTCAAGTTCACCTGCCTCAAAACTTATCCCTTCAAATAAAAAAGCAGGATGTGGGATATTTATATAAAGATTAGGCTTTATCCTGCCTTTAGAGCTTCCATTTACAAACAGCTCTACCTCATCACAGTTGCTGTAAATTTCCACCTCCGAAGGCGATTGTTCCGTCCAATAATTAGCTACATAAAGTACAGTCTCATCGTCAGGGTCTTTCTGTGAACGATACAGATAAGAAACCGGCTTATCCAACCGCCAAATGTCATAAAGTCCGCTGTAAAAAACATGCCCTGTACGTGTGTAATTCACTTCATTGTTATAATCAAACATACTCCACGCAAAACCACCGACGCAAAGCTCATTGCCGTAATAATAATTCAAGGCATCACCAAATGATTTAGTGAATTTCATTGCCGCATCGTCCTTAGACCAAGGATAGCCGTCACCGTCCCAGTCCACGGAATGTTCGGTAATAATATAAGGAGTGTAGCGGGGAATTTCAGGATATTGATAATTTACAGTATATAAATCTTCTATTTTTTCACTGCGCTCATAATCATCCCCCCGGCGAACGCCATGAGTTGGTCTTGTCGGGTCAAGTTCTTTTGCAATGGCAACACTTGAAGTTACAAAATCATGATTATCCCGGGATTCATTTACTCTAACTCCCCATGTTACAACGGAAGGGTGATTCCTGTCACGAATTATCATTTCCCTGACATTGGATTTGTACACCTCCTGCCAGGCTTCATCGCCAATATGCTGCCAGCCGGGAGCCTCCTCAAACACAATAAGACCTAATTCGTCACATCGGGAAAGAAATTCCGGTGCCTGCGGATAATGAGAGCAGCGCACTGCATTAAGCCCCGTATCCTTAATCATGTCTGCATCACGGCTTTGAAGCTTGTCAGGGATTGCTCTGCCTTGCCATGGCCACTGTTCATGACGATTTACACCCCGAAGCTTTAATCTCCCTCCATTTAAGTAAAATCCTTTATCCGTAAACTCAAACCAGCGCAAGCCTATTTTTGATTTTATAGTATCAATAACCTCTTCATTTTGAAGCAACTGAACTCTGACAGTATAAAGATAAGGAGTGTCTACACTCCATAGATAAGGCTTTATTATTTCCGCAGTTTCAGTTTGAATTTCTGTCCTCTCTTTTGCGGGGATTGTGACCCTCTCGCTCTTTGCATGTGCCACTTCATTCCCCTCCGCATCGCAGACACTCACGATAATTGCGGCATTTTGCATTTTATTGAAGCAGTTTCGCACTGTTGTAGCGCAATTGACTCTGCCGCTTTCAACACTTAAATCAGGCGTTGTAATAAAAGTCGTTTCCACATATACACTGTTTACTATCGTAAGTGTTACGTTACGGACAATGCCGCCAAAAAGACAATAATCCACGTCACCGCCCTCAGGAGGAATATCACTGTGCTTTGTAGAATCTACCCTTACTGCAATTACATTGTCTTCATTCTCAAAATTTACATAATCGGTAATATCAAAAGAAAATCCTGTATAAGCGCCCTTATGATTGCCCACATATTCTCCATTAACGTAAACCTGCGCAACTGTGGCAACTCCTTGAAACTCAATAATAATGCGCATCCCTTTTAAATCATCAGGCACGATAAAATGACGCCGATACCAAGATATGAAACGATAAGCTTCAATCTGTTTCTGGAAATCATCACCCTTATGTATTTCCAATACTTTGTTTGCATGGGGAACAGTCACTGATTCAAAATTACTGTCATCATATAACTGCAGCCGGGCGTCTGTATTATCATAGGGCAAAAAAAGCCAACCTGTATTAAAATTTACAATCTTCCTGTCACTGCGCATATTCTTCTTACCTCCGGAAATATATTTTTATATTCACATACTACTTCTCGCAAAGCTAGGCGTCAATCATAGTATTTTAAAATTTGTATAAGTATATTAATATTGACAGTGTCGTGAATAAATACCATAATAGAGGAAATGGAGGATGTAAAATGAGTTCAAAAAAAATGATTTTTTCGGTTATAACGGGTATGGAAGAACGCTTACCATACTATGTGGCAGGTGTTGGTTTAGACTACGAACAGGAAAATATCAGCCGTCCAATGGGTCATCCTGAATTTCAATGGATTCAGTGCCGCAGCGGAAAGGGTGAATTGTTTATCGGGGAAATGCATTATACTGTAGGTGCCGGGCAGGGAATGCTGCTTTTCCCAAATGAACCCCATTCCTATCATGCCATTGGCGGCAATTGGAAAGTGGATTGGATTATTTTCCATGGATATGGTTTAACAAGTTATTTTACTCAAACCATGGGAATTAAAAGCTCCGATGTCTATTACGTTTCTTCACAAGCCAAAATTACAGAAAAAATTGTAGAGCTATATTTTTCCCTTCAACGAGGAACTTCAGCCACTCATATCTGTTCAAGCCTTACCTATCAAATTCTTCTTGATATATTGTCATTAACGNCAAAAAACGAAAGCTCCTCAATCGATATTNNTTTTCATAAGCTTGAACCCGTCATCAACTATATTAACGAAAATTATCATCACCCTCTCTCACTTGAAGAGCTTGCAAATATAGCTGGTATAACACCCCAATATCTTTGCAACGCCTTTAAGAAATTTACTTCACTTACAGTGTTTGAATATATCAATCTTACAAGAATTCGCAAGAGCAAGGAACTACTCTTAAGCAATGAAAATATGCTTGTCAGGGAAATTGCGGCACTTTCAGGCTATAGTGATGAAAGCTATTATTGCGCAATGTTTCGCCGATATGAGAAAATGAGTCCTTTGGAGTTTTGCAGCAAATACAGGGGACATTAACCCTTTCCACTAAAAACGCAAAAAGGGCAAAGCTCTTTAGCTTTGCCCTTCTATAACCTCTAATTATTTATGCCTTATTCCTAGAGACACCGCCGCTTATGCCCAAGGATTCTCGGTAGGATAAGGTACGCTCTTNGGCTGGTTGTAGTTCAAATCCTCTACAGGTACGCCNATGTACTTGAATANCTCATNAANAGNCTTTCNNAAATGACCNAATGCNANAGCGCCATNATGAGGATAATTCTTCTCAATCAGTACATGACGATAGAAGCGGCCCATCTCAGGGATAGCAAACACACCGATGGAACCAAAGGACTTGGTAGCTACAGGAAGAACCTCGCCCTGTGCAATGTAAGCACGAAGCTTGCAATCAGCAGTAGACTGCAGACGATAGAAGGTAATTTCGCCGGGAGCGATATCTCCTTCCAAGGTACCGTTGGTAACTTCTACAGGAAGGCTTCTAGCCATAATTTTCTGATTCTTCATCTCGCAGAAAGCAAGCTTTGAAGAGCAGGTGTTACCACAATGGAAGCCCATAAAGGTATCCTTATGTGTATAATCAAACTTGCCTTCAATAGATTCCTTGTACATATCCGCAGGTACGGAGTTGTTGATATCAAGCAGAGTAACAGCATCCTCGCTTACGCAGGTACCGATGAACTCACTCAAGCAGCCGTAGATATCTACCTCGCAGGATACGGGAATACCCATACCTGTTAAACGGCTGTTTACATAGCAGGGAACGAAACCAAACTGTGTCTGGAATGCAGGCCAGCACTTACCGGCAATAGCAACATATTTTCTGTAGCCTCTATGTGCCTCAACCCAGTCAAGCAGGGTCAATTCATACTGAGCAAGCTTCTCCAAAACCTCAGGCTTCTTATTGCCCGCGCCAAGCTCCTGTGCCATTTCCTGAACCTTTGCAGGGATTCTCTCATCGCCCGCATGATTATTGAACGCTTCAAACAAGTCTAACTCGGAGTTCTCTTCGATTTCAACGCCAAGGTTGTAAAGCTGCTTGATAGGAGCGTTACAAGCAAGGAAGTTAAGAGGTCTGGGACCGAAGGAAATAATCTTTAAGTCGGAAAGACCAACGATTGCTCTTGCAATAGGAACAAACTCCTGAATCATGTCCGCACATTCCTCAGCAGTACCTACAGGATACTCGGGTATATATGCCTTAATGTTACGAAGCTTTAAGTTGTAGCTTGCATTTAACATACCGCAGTATGCATCGCCACGTCCATCGGACAAATCATTCTGGCTTTCCTCTGCTGCTGCAATAAACATTGCGGGACCGTCAAAATGCTTTGCAAGAAGAGTCTCTGAAATTTCAGGACCAAAGTTTCCAAGGTAAACACAAAGTGCGTTACATCCTGCCTTCTTAATATCCTCCAGAGCCTGAACCATATGAATTTCACTTTCTACAATACAAATAGGACACTCATAAATATTGTCCATGCCGTATTTGTCAGCATAAGCCTTAACCAATGCCTTTCTTCTGTTTACAGATAAGCTCTCCGGGAAACAGTCGCGGCTTACTGCAACAATACCAATTTTTACCTGAGGTAAATTGTTCATTTTTAAATCCTCCTTAGACTCATGTATAAAATGTGTTGTAGCCTTTGAGGGAAGCCCCCTCCGGCAATATCTATGCACACAAATCGCTTAGATACGACTTGCAAGCTTGCTATTTTCACCCATATTCTCCGCTTTTCATCGGAAGCTGCCTGACTTATGATTGCAGGGCGCCAAAAAATTTGCGGATAAATTCCGATTTATTCATTAATATTCAGATTTTTGCCCTTCAGACCGATAAAGGAGCCTTCGTCAAGCCCGCCCTCTGCATGACCGATCAGCCACTTGTTCACTGCGGTAATCAAAGCGTCCTCACTGGGAGCCTTGCCGTCCGCAACGGCGGTGTGCTTTGTGCTCAAAGGATAGTTAGTTCCTCTGGGAAGCACGATTGCCACCTGAAAGCCTTTTCCGTCAACACCGCAGGGAGCATAGTGCAGGGTTGTCGCATAAACCTCAACAGCAGTGCCTGCCGGAACCAAAAATGCCTCGACCTTTGCAGTGTCATAAGTAAAATCAGCCTCTACATCCTGTAAGCAGCCAAGCATCAAAATAGCGTCCGTTGCCGCTACGTTAATCTCGGAATCCCTGTGGTACTCAAGAGCATTCAGCATAGCGTTATGTCCGTTGCAATAACCAATCTGGATAGGCATCTCGCCATATGCCACATCTGAGATATCCTTCATTACGGGAAGCGCCTCCAGTTCAGCAACGCTGGGTTCATATGCCACGCCCTCAGGTATGGGGGTCTTCTTCAGTTCTTCTACCAAAGCAGTGAAATCAACATTGGTAATCACGCGTCCATACTTACCGAAAGCAGCATCGTTTACAGATAAAATTTTCATAGTACAAACCGTTCCTTTCATAAAATATTTTACATATGCCTGTCTTAGAACAAAACATATTTAATTTCATAAAAAATATTGTTGCGATCCGGTCATGCCGCTGTTATACTGTCAGGATTCACGGGCACGCATGANCCGGANTGCTTATAAATACGGNTTTCTTTTATTTTGTGNTAATATCATACAGAGGCTTGCATGCAGGATAAATCTCCTTAAACTGTGCATAGCGCTCATCGTACTTAGCAACTAATTCGGGATCCGGCTCAACGGTATCAACTACCTTTACAACCTTTGCCGCAATCTCTTCTACGGACTTATATTCGCCGCATGCAACCGCTGCCAGCATAGCGCCGCCCAGAGCGGGCCCTTCCTCACTCTCGATCACATCTACCTTCAGGTTAAGAATGTTGGCAATCATCTTCTTCCAGAGAGGACTCTTAGCGCCGCCGCCGCAAATCTTGGTGCGGGTCAGGTTAATGCCCAGAGATTTCGCAACCTCCAAAGAATCACGAAGCGCAAACGCAACACCCTCCAAAACAGCCTGAGTCATGTCGGCTCTTGTGGTGTCCATTGTCATGCCGATAAAGGTAGCTCTGGCATTAGGGTTATTATGAGGAGAACGCTCTCCCATCAGATAGGGCAGGAAATACACATGATTCTCACCAAGCTTCTCGATTGCTTTCTGCTCTGCGGCATAATCCTTGGTACCGATGATTTCGTCCATCCACCACTTGTTACAGGAAGCAGCGCTTAACATACAGCCCATAAGATGATATTTGCCGTCCGCATGGGCAAAAGAATGCAGGGCATTGTACTTATCCACGCCGAAATTCTTGGAAGAAATAAACACGGTTCCGCTGGTACCCAGAGAGATATTACACATATTGTCGCCTACAGTACCTGTTCCCACCGCTGCCGCCGCATTGTCTCCTGCACCTGCAGCCACCAGAACATCGTGAGGAATACCCAGCTCGTCCGCAACTGCGGGAAGAACCTTGCCCACTGCCTCATAGCTCTCGTAGCAGGTTGCAAGCTGGCTTATATCAATACCGCAGATATCGCACATTTCCTGAGACCACTTACGATTTTTAACGTCAAATAAAAGCATTCCGGAGGCATCGGACACATCTGTACAATGTACGCCGGTGAGCTTATAAGCTATGTAATCCTTGGGAAGCATGATTTTCTCAATCTTTGCAAAATTCTCAGGCTCCTTATTCTTTACCCAGAGAATTTTGGGTGCCGTAAAGCCGGTGAAGGAGATGTTTGCCGTATACTCGGAAAGCTTGTCCTTGCCGATCACATTGTTCAGATAGTCGCACTCCTCGTAGGTTCTCCCGTCATTCCATAAAATTGCGGGGCGGATAACATTATCCTCCTTATCAAGAATAACCAAGCCATGCATCTGGCCGCCGAAGCTGATACCTGCAACCTGACTCTTATCCGCATCCTTGATAAGCTCCTTGATTCCGTCTATCGTCTGCTCATACCAATCCTCAGGCTTCTGCTCAGACCAGCCCGGATGAGGGAAGTACAGAGGATATTCCCTTGATACAATATTCTGAATCTTACCCTCGCTGTCCATTAAGAGCAGCTTAACCGCTGATGTACCCAAATCGACACCAATATATAACATATAACTCCTCCTTCTGATATGTAATACCTTTTCTTTTATACGCTTACGAGCGTCACTTTAATAATACTTGTTAAGCCGCAAAAAATCAAGTGGCAAATGACATTAAGACAATATTCACAATAACATTATTGTTTTTGTTAAAATTTCTTAAGATTGCGCTGACAGTATTGTCATTAACAATATATAGTAGTATAATGGAAAAGATTACTACGAGATATAGCAGATTGCCTTTGACAAGCTCACGAGGGGAGTGGGAATATTATTAATGAACCAAACCGATTTACATAGAAACGCTTTTATGCTGCGTGGTTCTCTTGCAAAAAAGGGATATATGCGCTTTTGGCATTCCTTTACGGGAAAAGCCCCTACCACAGGAGATACACGTACTTTTTTTGTGGAATATTTTATTATCAATCCGGCGCTTGGCGGAAATCAACCCATTTTAGGGCAACATCCCTATTTTAAAAAGCGGGGCATGAAGCCTTCTTACGTGATGATTAAGGCTGGAGTATTTCCCACGACTGTTACCATTACCCATGCAGATACGGATTCTGACATGACAGGCAACGAAACCGATACAGCTTCTGATGCTTTTTTGTCATACCATGCAGACGCTCCCGCTAAATCTTTGGGAACAACAGATGCTATTCTCCAAGGTAAACAGCTCCACGCCTTTTACCCCGTTTCCTCTCTCAAGGTAGCGCAGAATCCCCTTTATATACAGGTGGAAGATTGTATATACAGCGAAAACCGGATTGCCGGCTTTGTGGACGTGACAAAGCAAGAGGCAAGGCACCGTTCTTTCATGACGGATTCTGGATACATGGAGTGGGATTTAGAGGTACATAAATCTATCGCCTGCCACACAGGCGCCATTGCCAATCCGTTTTTCTGTGCCCTGAACGCCTTAAACAGCTTCTGGCACGGCGAAGGCATTCGTACCGCTTACAGCGGCACCGTTGTCTTGGACGGCATTACCTATGAGGTCACTCCCGAAGCATCTTACGGCTATGCAGATAAACATTGGGGAAGAAGCTTTAACCGCCCATGGCTGCAATTAGCCTCCTGCAAGCTTACAAGCCAGCGCACCGGCAAGGAATTAAAATACTCTGCTCTTGCCGTAGACGGCTGCTGTTCCAAATTTTTATTCTTTCCTTTAAAGCCACGGCTGATGCTACAGCTTACCTACACCGGAGAGGATTTCACCTTTGGAATACCGGGGCGCTTTTCCCGCAGTAAGTGGAGAGTCAAGGAAACCACCAAGCGCTTTATCTGGCATATCAAGGCGCAGAATAAACATGCCTTAGTCAAAATATCCATAAGCAGCAGGAAGGAGCTGCTGTTTCCTTTAAATTATGAAGCCCCTGACGGAACCAAATCCAAATCGCCCCTCTACAGCGGCGGAAATGCCGTAGGCACAGTGGAATTATACCGCATGATTCCCGAAGGAAGACAGTGGATAGATACTTTGACAATTGAGAACGGTTTTTGTGAATACCAAAAAGACAGCTAATGCGGAAATCCGACACCAAGCTGTCTTTTACTTTTTTACGACAATTTATGAATTGTCCGACTGAAATGTTCCCTTTGATTAGATACTGTAATCCAAATTTTCCACACGCTTTTGCCTGCGTTCCAGCAAATCCGCCAAAGTAACTCCGTCCACCACCTCATTGATAGCGTCATACAGGTCTCTCCAGACCTGTACCGTCTCACAGGTATCCACGCGCTCACACAAGTCCGCGCCGTCCTCCAGACAGGCGACAGGAGCAAGAGACCCTTCCGTAAGTCTGAGAATCATTCCCACCGTGTAATATCCCGGCTCCTTGGCGATACGGTAGCCGCCTTGCGCCCCCCGGACACTCTTCACATATCCCGCCTTGTTGAGCACGGAAATAATCTGCTCCAAGTATTTCTCGGAAACGCCCTGCCTTGCGGCAATCTCCTTTACCTTAATACATTCACCCGTGTCATGAAGCGCTAAATCCAGCATAACACGCACTGCATATCTACCCTTTGTAGAAATTTTCATGAAATATTTTCCTCCGTAAACATAGGCGTGGAAAGGTATCTGTCACCGGAATCCGGCAAAAGCGCTACGATAGTCTTGCCTGCATTTTCCGGCCGCTTCGCCAGCTTGGCCGCCGCAAAAAGAGCGGCGCCGGAAGTGATACCCACCAAAATCCCCTCCTTACGGGCAATGAGACGACCTGTAGTAAACGCCTCGTTTGTCGTCACTGTAATAATTTCATCATAGACCTGTGTGTTGAGTATGGAAGGCACAAAGCCTGCTCCGATTCCCTGCAGCTTGTGGGGTCCGGGCTTTCCGCCGGACAGCACAGGCGAGTCCGTAGGTTCCACAGCGACTATCTTGATTGCGGGATTTTGGGATTTTAAGTAAGTGCCGATGCCTGTAACGGTTCCGCCCGTACCTACGCCTGCCACAAAAATATCCACCTGCCCGTCCGTATCTTCCCATATTTCCGGTCCGGTAGTTGCAGCATGAATTGCAGGATTTGCCGCATTGTCAAACTGCCCTAGGATTACGGCTCCCGGAATGCTTTTTTCCAGTTCCTCCGCTTTCTCGATGGCGCCCTTCATGCCCCGTGCCCCTTCTGTCAGCACCAGTTCCGCGCCATACGCCTTTAACAAATTTCTTCGCNCCNCGCTCATGGTANCAGGCAAAGTCAANATAGNGCGATAACCTTNTGCAGCCGCTNCGCTTGNCAGTNCGNTTCNTGTANTGCNGNAGGTAGGCTCAATGATGGTCGATCCCGGTTTTANNATGCCCTTTTTCTCCGCATCCTCCACCATGGAAAGCGCCACTCTGTCCTTTACGCTGCCCGCCGGATTCAGATATTCCAGCTTGGCAAGCAGCTCTACTCCCTCAATATTTTCCGCATTCATATAATTCTCTACCTTTAGTAAAGGGGTACGCCCTATTAATTGTGTTGCCTTGGTAAAAATTCTGCTCATGTCTGCTCCTCCTCTTCTAAAATAACATTCCGCNTCTTAANCCTGACANTTTTACCGAGAAGACAGCTNTCTATATCTTTTTTAGATATGTCATATGCTTCTCTCTACTTTTATTTCATAGTATGTCAATAGGATTATTATGAAACGTATATTACTACTATTATTTTCCTTTGTCAAGGATATTTTATCATATTTTCATAACTATATTTTTCATATCGCCTGATCCTGACATTTTGGCTGAACCTATCGTAAAATTAACACCTTCCAAACTCATTTACGCAAATCAATTGCGCTCACAGCAGAAATCAACAACAATTATTAAGATTTTTTACAAATATCAGAAAAAGATGGTATAATNGGTATAATAATATAAATTTTACGGACGCATCTAAGAACAGAGAATCAAAGGAGGCGAATCTATGGAACAACAGATTTTTACAAATGAAGTTATTTTATTATGGCTTCAATATTATGCCAAAAACACCACATTGGATTTGGAGCATGTAAAGATGATTGNCATCACCAAAAAGAATAAAAATATTATTCCTACCGNTGAAGCACATAAAACCACANTGGTGTTTACCAATGCCGGTATTGATGATATTTTCTATCGTCTGTGGAATGCCGGATTAGGGGAATGTGATGTCTGGNACAACGAGGGTNCCGACCNTTCCGGTGAGATTCTCCACCAGAAAATCAAAGATATGATCGACCGGGGCATCAATGCCTCCGCAGGTATGCTGATCATTAATCCCAATGCCAGAAACACAGCTAAAATCGGACTTAGCAACGAAATATTTCAACGCGGTTCCATCCATTATGTGGGCAGTGAAATCCGTGCCATTATTTTAAATAAGATGATGGTAGATCCTCAGGATGATATCTGTGTAATCGGAGGCGAAAGTATTGCTATTGAAGCGGCTCTGATGGCGCCTGAAGGCTCTGTGATTGCAGTGGAGTACAGCCATGAGGACCGCGCTACCCTAGAGGATAATGTAGCGCATTTTGATTTACATAATATTAAAATCATTGACCACGTAGACGCTGACAGCATGAAGGATTGCCCAATACCCTCGCTGGTATTTCTGGTTGCATCCGCCAGCACGGAGCAGGAGCTTTCCTATCTTACCGGCATCAATCCGAATATTAATGTTGTTATTTATACCTTAGATTTCAAGGCTGCCGCCGGTATCTCAAGCGCCCTTCAGGATTTGGGTCTGACGGACATTGATACCATACAAGTATCAATCTCCAAGCTGGGCAGCAACAATACCTTTAAACAGGAACCTGCCCCTTGGATTATCACGGCAAGAACCCGCCATAATGCTTAACTGCAAAACATGCTGCCTCTAGTGTACTGTCTCACTGACATTCAGGCAAGGAGTTTTACCGGAAATCAATGAGACAGCACACTAATGTTTAATACAGANGCAGCATGTTTATNTTATTTGNTATCAATTNCNCTGTGATGTTCCTTTTTAATGGCATACATGAGCTGGTCGGCGCGCTGTAAATCGCTTTCCAAATTAATCTCTCCGCCCGGTTCCAATTTCGTATAGCCGATACTCAGACTCAGTTCAAAAGGAATATGTCTTCGTTCCACCTCCAGAACAAGATTCTGCAAAATGGAATTCCTTAATGCTTCTAAATCCAAATCCTCCTTGAGCTTTCCCCCTACAAAAAATTCATCTCCGCCAAATCTGGATATAATCCAATCTGAGGGCAGCTGCGCTTTTAAAACTGCCGCAACGGTGCGCAAAGCTAAATCGCCGCTGGCATGACCGTATTTATCATTAATCGTCTTCATCCTGTCAATATCCGCTATCATTACGGCTCCGGTTCCACCGGTTTTATGCCATTCCTCCAGCATCGGATAAGCAAGCTTCTCGCAACCTGCGCGGTTGTACACTCCTGTCAACACATCTGTCACAGAAAGCTCAGTAAGCCTTCGGGTCAAATCCGCGATGGTAATATTGCGTCGCACCTGCTCCAAATACTGATTCATATGTCTGGTCCAAATATAGAGATAATTATCTTCAACAATATCAATATCTCTGGGCAGCATGGCAAAACCATAGCTTTTCCCCTCATTATATAACGGCACGAAAATGTATACCCCCGGTTCCGGGTTCTCATCAGAAGCACAAAACATCGCTTCCCTGCGCCTCATAATCCGGTGGGTTCTCGGAACACCGTTCCTGAGTGAACAGATTACATCCATACTGTCACTATATCCCTGTGTCCACAAGTTCTCATCCTGCTCCTCAATGTTGAAAAACTCCCGTTCGAGGCAAAGCATGAAATTATCCCCTTCCATCCAGCACTCGTTCTGAAAAAGATTGTCAAAGCACTGATTCAGATCATCTGCATTTTCTGCCTTTCTGACTGCCAGATATATATGCCTGAAATGTGAATCGCAAGCAAGACTGTCAATCTTATGAGAATGACGACCTATTCCCTCTCTTGCCTGTATTTCGTTATAAATACAACCACAGCTTCCGCCGGGAACAAATCTGGTTTTCATGGTGACAGAGTCAACACTGTTCCTACCTTCCATTTTATCCAGCAAAATCTGCAGTGCCTTTACTCCCATGCCGCACCACTCATGATTGACTGAAGTAATCGTGGGAACATATTCCTGCCCCGACCTGATGCAGTCATATCCTGTAACCATAACGTCCGCAGGCACCTTATATCCCAGCTCAGCCATCACTNCACAGACACNCATTGCCATAATNTNATTTGCGCAGATAAAGATATCCGGCAGGCACTNATGNTTATCCAGCCATTCCTTTNCCAATTTCTTAGGAAGGTTTTTCGCCCAGTCTCCATATATAATATCCTCTTTCCGTAAGGAAAAACCATATTCACCGGCTACATCCTGTACCGCCTGCAATCTGATATTACTTTCCAAATGCTCATTAGGACCCCCCACATACACAATATGTCTGGCGCCATGCTCTTGTACCACATGTTTCGCAAGCTCATGCATACCATTATAATTGTCAGTATTGATTGTGGTAATACCTTCAAAGTTATACTCTATGCTGACAGCAGGAACTTGGGCTTCTTTCACAATTTCATATACAAGGGCTACTTCTTCATTCATATTGAAGGAATTTGCCATCAGAACTACACCGTCAAAATCATGTAATTGCGGAAGCCGAAATATATTACTTTCACTTTTATTTATTTTTTCCTGCTCTGAAAAACTGGAGAAGTTTACAAATACAAATACATCTGTGCCTGAATCCTTAGCAACTTCATAGATACCTGTAACTACTTCCCGTAAATATTCCGTTCCCCATCCATTTGCAAAAACAGCTATCTTTCTCTTCATCTATATCTCTCTATACCCTCTTTAGTTAAACAATTTAAAGTTGCATTAAAATACAATTTTGTTCTTTCTTGTAACGTTTTTTTAATTGTACCACATTATCTGTAATTATACAAAGTCTAAATTTGGTCATAGACGCGTTTAACTCATAACCGTTCTACCATGCCATTCATAAGTTGGCAGAATATGCACTTCACTGATGATTCAAGAATTTTTCTGCCAGCTTATTTTTCTGTCGTTTGCTTTACTACGTTGAAGTTTTACAGATGTCATGCTATAATAAGCCGGACAACGCTCCGCTTCCGGCGGGCATTGCATTAAATCACTCTGACGAACGGTTTTTTCTGCTTGGCACAAGGCTGCACAATGTGCATTGTTCCGGCCAGTTAAGCCATCAAAAGCAGTACAGAAATGAGGTTAATATGATACCTGCTAATCAATCCAAATCCAAAACGGAATTTAAGGAAACCTATCAGGTTCCCTGCATTTATACCCGGCTGGCAAAGCATGGTGTTAATGCTGCCTGCCGCACCGTAAAGACTGCTGCCGAAAATCCCCTAACGGTCAGTGTTCCCGGTTCTAAGAGCATCACCAACCGCGCCCTGCTCTTGGCAACTCTCGCCGAGGGAACATCCACGCTGCGGGGCGCACTTTTCAGCGATGACTCCAGACATTTTCTCAAATGTATACAAGACTTAGGTTTCGAAACCACTGTAGATGAAGAGAATAAAATCATCACCGTCACCGGGCATGGAGGTAATGTTCCTTTAAAGGAAGCTGCGCAATATGTAGGAAGCGCCGGAACTGCCGCCCGCTTTCTGACAGCATATCTGGGTGTGTCTTGGGGTATTTACCATATGGATGCCTCGGAGCAGATGCGCAGACGTCCCATGGTGCCCCTGCTTGCCTGCTTACAGGAGCTTGGCTGCGAAATCATTTATGATGCTCCCGCTACGGATAAGCTTATATGCTCCTCCGCCGACAAAACGAAAAATACTACCTCCGGAACAAACAATGCCTCTGACAGGTCGGACGGCAGGGAGGGGTATTTCCCTTTTACTCTGGTAAGCCATGGCTTTGCACAAAATCACATAACCGTTGACATTGAACACAGCAGCCAGTTTTTAAGCGCCCTGTTAATTGCCTCCTGCCTTTCCCCGAAGGATTTCACCGTTCGGGTGGAGGGAACTCACGGCATGTCTTATATCGAGATAACCCGTAAAATGATGGAGCAGTTCGGCGTAATTACCGAGCATACGTCATCTGACTGCTTTCTCACCAGAGCNNGACANCNCTACNATGCCNTGGNTTATCNANTCNAANCTGNTGTGNCAGCCGCCTGTTATTTTTNTGCTATGNNGNCGCNGCTTAACATTCCCGTACTGGTGGAGCACGTACATTTTTCTTCTATGCAGGGGGATGTGGAGTTTTTGAGAATTTTGGAAAGGCTGGGCTGCCGTGTTACCGATGAAATGGAAGGCATTTTAGTACTACCCCCTACCAACGGCACCTTTAAAGGAATTACCGTGGATATGTCAGCCTGCTCCGATCAGGCGATTACGCTTGCCGCAATTGCCCCTTTTGCCAAAACTGCCACCACCATAACGGGAATCGGACACATCCGCTTTCAGGAGAGCAACCGGATTTCGGCAATCGTGACGGAGCTTTCCAAAATGGGCATCCGCTGTGAAGAAACGGAAAGCTCCATTACCATATACCCCGGACAACCCAAGCCCTCTCTTGTTGAGACCTACGACGACCATCGGATGGCAATGGGCTTTTCCCTGATTGGACTTCGCGGCGAAGGCATTGTGATTGACAATCCCTCCTGCTGCCGTAAAACCTTTGAAAACTATTTTCAGGTACTGGAAAATGCTATACACAGTCTTTAATTTATGCTATACTTACAGCATATCCGATGAAATGCCGCGCGTATCAAACACCGTTTTATCGGCAGAATGCAAGGCAGATGAAAAATGTCACTGTGACGGCAAAGTCCAAAGCAGATGAAAGATGCCGCTTTGGCGGCAAAGTGCAATGCAGATGAAAGACTCCGTTTTGGCGGCAATGCAAAGAAAATGGAAGGTGCCGCTTCGGCGGCAGAATGAGAGGTTTTTATGAGCAAGAAAAAAGTAGTTGTCTCCCTTGGACATGATGCACTCGGCTATACCACCATGGAACAATGGGACGCAGTAAAAATAACGGCAAAAGCTCTTGCCGATTTGGTGGAGGCGGATTACCAGCTCACCATCACCCACAGCAACGGTCCGCAGGTCAGTATGATTCACAAGGCTATGACAGAGCTTCGCCGTGTATACATTGATTATACGCCCGCTCCCATGTGTGTATGCTCCGCTATGAGTCAGGGCTATGTGGGCTATGATATCCAGAATGCCTTGAGAGCCGAGCTTCTTGACCGCGGCATTTCCAAGCCCGTCAGCACCATCCTCACACAGGTTACGGTGGATCCTTATGATGAAGCATTTTATGAGCCTACCAAGGTTATCGGACGCCATATGTCCAATGAGGACGCCGAGACCGAGATAAAGAAGGGGAATTATGTAAAGGAAGACGTAGGCAAGGGCTTCCGCCGTGTGGTTGCGGCTCCCAAGCCCATTGACATTGTAGAAATTGAAGCCATCCGCACCCTTGCGGACGCAGACCAAGTGGTTATTGCCTGCGGCGGCGGCGGTATTCCCGTAATTGAGCAGAAGCATGCCTTAAAGGGCGCCTCCGCCGTTATTGAGAAGGATGCTATTGCCGGAAAGCTTGCCGCTGATTTAAAGACGGATGAATTGATTATCTTGACCGGTGTAGATTGTGTTTATAAGAATTTTGGCACAGAAAATCAGGCTCCCATTACCTCCATGACAGCTGCCGCGGCAAAAGCAGCCATTGAAGCAGGCGAGTTTGAGGCAGGTACCATGCTTCCTAAGATAGAAGCAGCAGTTACCTATTTGGAGAAGGTTCCTGACGGCAAGGTTCTGATCACTTCCATGAAGTGTGTAAAGGATGCGATTAAGGGAAAGACAGGAACTGTGATTACGGTGTAATTGAAATGAGGATTATACCATAACAGCAAAATAAGCACATCAGTGTGAAAAACCATGCTGATGTGCTTATTTTGAATGTTCACCCTTATTGTGCTTTTTGCTCCAACACCCAGTTAATTCTGTCCACATCATTTTTGGTGATGCGGTATCCCACAATTGACATAATCACATAGGTTCCCGCAAAACCCGCCAACGCGGAAATCAATGCCTCCGGATACTTTTGAAGCTGCCATATCAGTATCACAATGGGTATCCATACAATACTTGTCAAAAGAAAATAGATTAAATTCTGCCATACATAACCCAGCCGCTCCTGCTCATACACCCGTGCCGCCACCGAGAACGCCGCTCCTATCACGCCGTACAGCAGAATGTTGACCTCCATTGCTATTGTTTCCGACGGAAAGAACGCCACAAATTCAGGCGCAAGCGGCACAAAGCTTTCATCCCTTGTGACAAAGCGCACGATTATTTCAATCAGCATGTTTACCAAAAGCCCGCATATCGCGGAAATTCCAAAGCTCTCCCCGCATCTTTTTATCATTAATTTCATTATCCCGTCAAACCTCCATACTGCCTACAGCACACAAATTCGTTGCAGTTCAGCCCTCCTCAATTACCTGTCCTGTCAGTAACCTGTCATTTAATGCCAAGAGCCTTTTTTAATCGCGGAATATTACGTCTGGAGGTGTAGGTCTGAGTGCCGTCACAAAGAATTACCCTGATGGTACCTGCCAGATTCATGTCCAAACGCTGTATCTTGCGAAGATTCACAATTTCCGATTTGGAAATTCGTAAAAACTGTCCGGCGTCCAAAAACTGTTCCAGCTCATAAAGCTTTTGATGGATGGCATAGGTTCCCCGCTCATCCTGTGCCAACACCCTCTGATTTTCCGCAAAAAAACGGATAATCTCACTTGTCTGAAGCAGCCTTACACCATTCTTGTCCACGCCTGTTATGGTATCGTTTACCACATGGGAAATCCGGGCTGCAACCTCTTCCACCTGACGATTCATTTCATAATTACAAATGTGTACCTCAATTTCCTGATAAGCCTCACTTATCCTAGTCTCGACCCGCATAATAAATTCCGATAACCATACCTTTCTGCCCTGCTTAAAAATCCTCTTACCGTAACGACGACAGCTCCCGCTACGCATGGCAGCCTCCGAAAGACCGCCCCAAGCCTACTTAATCTCCGCCTTGCGGAATAATCCCCATGAGACACCCCCCATAAGTCCTGCGAACACAAGACTCACCGCAATGGCAAGAAACATATCCCCATAGGAGCCGCCGATTCCCAGCGTTTCCATATTGTAATTATAAGGCGTTAGCTTATATATATTATCTACTATTTCCACCTTGGACGCAAGAGTTGCAAGGAGCGCCGACAACATTCCGAAGAAAAATCCAAATGCCGTAACAGCCGCAGGCTTTTTCAGCTTTACGGCTGCCGGGATACAGATGCTGAGCTGCCCTACATAAACCATGGCATAGGATAGATAGGATAATATCATTTTCCCTGGGGCGACATCCCCTGAATAGCCAAGCACATTGCCCATGTAAATAGAAATTGCCGTCTGCTCCGCCCCCGTCATGTCAATCCCGCCAAAAATACATACAAGGGAGCCGATAGTGTACGGCAATACCAATAGCGTTACAAGCACTGCAAACACTGCCACATAGTTTCCGATAATTTTCTTTCTTCCAAAGCCGATGACGCCGTGTATTGTTTTGTTCTCGAAATCCAAGCCCACCAAAAGCCCTATCACCAGAGAACCGCACAGCCAGATAATCATGGCATCTCCCAGACCGCTGACACTACCCGCCTGAGCCGCCCCCAGCTTTCCCACAGCCACCATACGTGCCAGCACGAAATAAAATACTGTTGCAACATAGGTAATAAAAAATGCAATTCTTGTTCCTGTGGATTTCCACATTCTATATAAGGCTGCACAAAACATTCCTTTCATTTTAATCCTCCATACAAAAACGTTTTTTCACAATCATAGGACGAATTCCCATTTCAATCCTGCGCTTTCAAACTGTGACGCCACGGTAAAAACTTGTTTCTCCATCATTTTGCCACTCGCTAATACGCAAAGCGGATACCTGCATCGTTTCAACCTTACCCTTCACCAATCACCGACAAAAAATATTCNTCCAAGNTCTCATGCTGCTCACTTTCCAGTTCCTCTTGAGAAACTTCCTTTTTCACCATGCCCTTATCAATGATAATATAATCCGTAGCCGTCTGGTACAGCTCCGGCAGATTATGGCTGGAAATGAGAAATGTCATTCCTTCCTCCTCCGAAAGCTTCTTTATCAGCATCCTGATTTCCACCACGCCGAGCGGGCCAAGCCCGTTTACCGGTTCTTCCAGCATTACAAATTCCGGCTTGGTAAGCAGCGCCACGGCGATGCCCAGCCTCTGCCGCATCCCAAGGGAATAGTCCTTTACCTTTCTCCTTTTTATATCCGAAAGCCCCACCAATGCAAGCAGCTCCTCATCCGTTTCATAACACCCCTTCTTATCCGACAGCATTCTGTAAAACCGTAGATTTTCCTTTGCAGTCATGCTGCCATTTAGGCTGGGCGCTTCAATCAGTGTTCCGATTTTGCCGCTTCCGCCACCGCCGGCAGCTTTCCCGAACAGCTCGATTTGTCCGCTATCAGGCAGGCTCAATCCGGCAATCATCCGCATAATAGTGGTCTTTCCCGCTCCGTTCTTCCCCACCAGCCCGTATATTTTACCTCTTTCCAATGTAAGACTGCATTCCCTTACGGCAGTACAATCGCAATACCTTTTAGTAATATTGCGTAAATGAATAATAGCCTCTGCCATACCGCTTCTCCCTCCTGTTTTCATTTCGGACAGCTGCCAATGATGACTGCTGCTTTTGTTAATGCTGCTATTCGAAGCATATCAGCTTCTGCCTTATATGAAAACAGATTTTAGATGAACGGTACGCACGAGGCTATAAACGGTTCATTATATTAATTTAATTTTTACCTTTTNNTGACNTTATNANGGATTCNATCATTCTCTTAAGCGCCACNANAACAAGCGCCGCCACCGGCCAGACAATNCATGNNCTTTTCCAGCTGTTATTGCGAAAGCCGATACCCAGAAACAAAGCCGTGGTAAGCGTCCAATAAATTCCCGGGAAAAATGACGTCTTCTGCTGCATGTATTTATTTTCTTCCGTATAATCCCCTTCCTGCAACAGCTTCTGAAAGCTTCCGTTAATGGTTTCGGACCATACAAGCAAATTCACACCTGCCGCAATAATAACAAGCATTACAGGCACGCAGCAGATTATCCAAAATTCCTCCACACCAAATCCCACTGACAGCATAAGCGGTACCACACTTATAATACAGCAACTCACACCTACCACAACACAGGTTCTGTAAGTGTTGGCAAACGCTTCTTTCTTCATACGGGCAATCCCTTCCACACCATATTGCAAAGTAATGTTTTCCTCCTCTATATACTTATACCTGTCAAGCTTCATTCCGTTCAAAACAAGAATCCCTGCGCCGGCAGCTACAAAAATTAAAAGGATGCACACACCGAGTCCTCCCGCCATATCCTCCGTCATACCGATTTTACCGTATTCCTGCAGCCCTGCAAGCAAAATAAGGCAGACAGGAGAAAATATACAGATGCTGACTCCCCAGGCAATCTGCTTTGCCAACCGTCTGGTCAAATCCATAAAAGCATTTGCTTCCTCCAGTGAGACGATTTTGGCAGTCCTATCCCTATTCTCATCCTCGTCTGTTTCCGAATATGTGATTTCCTCCAATTCATCCTTCAATAGATAGTCCGTACTCACCCCAAACAGTCCGCTCAGCTTAATGATTTTATCCAAATCGGGAATGGAGCCTCCGCTCTCCCATTTAGATACGGACTGTCTGGAAATATTTAATTTCTCTGCAAGCTCCTCCTGAGACCATCCGTTCTTTTTTCTGAGTGCGATAATCTTTTCCGCTAAAATCATGTCAGTTACCAACCTTTCCTTCACTTTTTCAATATCTTTGCAGGTAACAGTTTAGCAAATACTCCGGTTGACAACTACCAAGTACGCCGGGAAATCTGTCACCTGTCAGTTGCACTTCCGCTATTTTACACGTACTATCCACACTCAATCCGTTTTTACATTCGTTACCACACTCTCAACAATAAATAGACCGCAAATGCAGCAGCCCATGCTATCGCACATTGACCCACTACGACTATGACCGCCCACTTTCTTCCCAGCTCACGCCTGATTGATGCCACTGCCGCCACACAGGGAGTATACAACAGACAAAAGATAAGCAGCGATGTTGCCCCCGCCGTGGTAAGAACCCCAAAAAGCGCCTCGGTCGAGCCAAAGAGCACCGTTAATGTTGAGACCACACTCTCCTTCGCCATAAAACCGGTAATCAGCGCCGTGGATATCCTCCAGTCCCCAAAGCCTAATGGAGCAAATATGGGAGCAAGCACTCCCGCAACAGAAGCAAGGATACTTTCCTTGGAATCCGTCACCACATTCAACCTCACGTCAAAATTCTGTAAGAACCAAATAATTATCGTTGCCAGAAAAATGACCGTAAACGCCCTCTGTAAAAAATCCTTTGCCTTTTCCCACAGAAGCTGACCCACATTCCTTGCGCCCGGCATACGGTAATTGGGCAGCTCCATCACAAAGGGAACCGGCTCCCCCTTAAATTTCGTGGCTTTTAGAAAGAGCGCCATCAATACTCCCGTCATGATTCCGAAGAAATACAATGCAATCATTACCCCCGCGCCATGCCCCGGAAAGAATACAGCCGTAAAAAAGGCATATATGGGAAGCTTTGCGGAACAGCTCATAAAGGGAGTCAGTAAAATCGTCATCTTCCTGTCTCTCTCCGAGGACAGGGTCCTGCTTGCCATGACACCCGGCACCGTGCAGCCGAAGCCAATCAGCATAGGTACAATACTCCGCCCCGACAAACCGATTTTACGAAGTAATTTGTCCATAATAAAGGCAACACGTGCCATATATCCGCTGTCCTCCAGCATGGACAGAAAGAAAAACAGGGTAACGATAATAGGCAGAAAGCTCAGCACGCTTCCCACACCGGTAAAGATACCGTCAATCACCAGCGAATGCAGTACGGAATTTACATGAGCCGCCGTAAGCATACTATCCGTAAGCTGCGCAAGAGCGCCTATTCCTCTGTCAAGGAAATCTGCAAGAACCGCTCCTATCACATTAAAGGTAAGCCAGAACACCAGCCCCATAATCAATATAAAGGAAGGGATTGCCGTATACTTCCCGGTTAAAAGCCTGTCAATCTTTTGGCTTCTGATACGCTCCTTGCTCTCCCTTGGCTTTACCACCGTGGCGCTGCAAATCTTGCGGATATAGCCAAACCGCATGTCGGCTATCGCCGATGCACTGTCCATTCCGCGCTCCTCCTCCATCTGCAGTATGATATGCTCCAGCATTTCCTTTTCGTTTTGACTGAGAAACAATCTTTCCAAAATCAGCTTGTCTCCCTCCGCCAGCTTACATGCCGCAAAACGTACCGGAATCTGCGCCTTCACCGCATGGTCTTCTATCAAATGCATGATGGCATGAATACATCTGTGCACGGCGCTGCAGTTATCCTCCGCACTGCAAAAATCCACCCTGCCCGGACATTCCTGATACTTTGCAACATGTACTGCATGGTCCACAACCTCGTTTATTCCCTCGCCCTTCGCCGCCGAAATAGGAATCACCGGCACTCCCAACAGCTCCTCCATCTCGTTCACCAAAATGGCGCCGCCGTTTTCCCGCACCTCATCCATCATATTCAGCGCCACTACCATGGGCATATTCAGCTCCATTAACTGCATTGTCAGATAAAGGTTCCTCTCTATATTAGTGGCATCCACAATATTGATGATTCCCTTAGGTCTGCCTTGCAGCAGAAATTCTCTGGTAACAACCTCCTCGTTACTGTAAGGCGACATGGAATAAATCCCCGGCAAATCGGTAATCAGGGTATTTTTCGTTCCCTTGATAACGCCGTCCTTCCGATCCACCGTAACCCCCGGAAAATTGCCTACATGCTGATTAGCGCCTGTCAGCTGGTTAAACAAAGTGGTCTTGCCGCAATTCTGGTTCCCCACCAGCGCAAAGGTCAAGTTCTCTCCCTCCGGCAGAGGCTTCTCCTGTGCCTTTATATGATATTTTCCCCCCTCACCATAGCCCGGATGTTCCTTTCTCCTGCCATAGCAATTTGTTACCGTTCCGTTTTCCTGTCCGATGCCTGACTTTAATCCATGTTCCTGACTGATTTCTATTTTTTCCGCATCCTCAAGCCGGATTGTCAGTTCATAACCCCGAATCTGCAATTCAATAGGGTCTCCCATAGGTGCGTATTTTATCACCGTAACCTCCGCGCCCTGAATCAGCCCCATATCAAGAAAGTGCTGTCTCAAAGCACCGCTTCCGCCCACAGAAAGAATTGTTGCGGTTTTTCCGATGCCCAATTCATTCAGAGTCATTTGTATTCCTCCCCTTCTTGCAATCCCTGTTGCTTTTTTAACTTCCATTCATANNCTGCGGAATATACAGCATTNACAAATGNTTTACGNTTCCACATATCCGAACAGTTTCCATTATAGGCTCTTTTTTATGCATATGCAAGCACGTCCGCATGGCTCGTCGGCACACAGAACTAAAACGGCTGGGAAAACAACTCCTCTTTCTCTTAACGGGAGTTGTTCCCCAGCCTGTTTATGCTTACTTGTGTATTCTTACCTTTTTATTCCCTCGGCCTATCCCTCAATGGCGATATACCTTCTCTCCTCCACAGTATTTGCTGCCTCCTTCTTTGGAACCGATAGCTTCAGGGTGCCGTTCTCAAATCTTGCCTTAATATCCTCCTGCTTTACATCCTTCCCCACATAGAAGCTGCGGGTACAGGAACCTCTGTAACGCTCCCTGCGGATAAATCTGCCTTCCTCATCCTTCTCGTCATTATCATGTGAGGTGCTTGCGCTGATAACAAGATAACCGTCCTTCAGCTCACCCTTGACGTCCTCCTTACGAAAGCCCGGAAGATTCATGGTAACCTCATACCCCTTATCCGTCTCCTCCACATCGGTCTGCATCAAACCGTTTGTACTGCTTCCCTTTCCNAAAAAGTCACCTGAAAGGTTAAAGAAANCATCCAGCAGGTTTTCTCCCAAAATNCGATTAAAAGTATTTATACTTGGCATCAACATAANTCATCTCTCCTTTCAAAACTTTTACAGTGATGTCATCTTATTCTATGGAACTCAGACTGCAGCAGGTTGACAAACTGTGTTGTCGCCGCTGTTTTCTTTGTTCTATATGTAATATAACATCTAAAATAAAAATTGTAAATAGGAGAAAAATTATACTATTCTAAAATAAAAATGAATCAATTATAAAGTCAGTACACAGCCTATTCAAACAGAGGAGTTGAGAAATATCTTTCCGCCGTGTCCGGAAGGACTGTCACCACGGTCTTGCCCTTACCCAATTTTTCCGCCAGCTTGATTGCTGCCGCCACATTGGTTCCGCTGGAGATTCCGCACATAATCCCCTCCCTCGAGGCAAGCTCCTTGGAGGTTGTTATTGCCTCCTCGTCCTTTATAATACAGATATCATTGTAAATATCCCGGTTTAAAATAGCGGGAATCACACCGTCTCCTATTCCCATCTGCACATGGGTTCCTATGGAACCGCCCGACAAAATGGCAGCATGCTCCGGCTCCACTGCCCAGATTTCCATATGGGGATTCTTCTCCTTTAATGCCTCACCGATTCCCGTAATGGTTCCTCCTGTTCCGATACCTGAACAGAAGCCGTGGATAGGTCCGTCCACCTGCTCAAGTATCTCAACCGCCGTTTGATTCTTCTGTATGTAAGGGTTTGCAGGATTTTCAAACTGCTGCGGCACAAATACATGGGGATTTTCCCTCTGCATTTTCAGTGCAAGCGCAAGGCATTCCTCAATACATTCGCCGATATTACCCGCATCGTGAATCAAAATTACTTCCGCGCCGTAATGCTCCACCAGCTTCCTTCGCTCCTCACTGACGGAATCAGGCATAATGATTTTGGTCTGATACCCCCGCACTGCGCCCACAAGCGCAAGCCCGATACCCTGATTGCCGCTGGTAGGCTCTACAATAATCGTATTCTCATGGATAAGCCCCTGTCTCTCCGCCTCCCTTATCATATTATATGCCGTTCTCGTCTTGATAGAGCCGCCCACGTTCAGGCCCTCAAATTTCACCAGTATTTCCGCTCCCTCAGGGTCGCCCATATGAGAGAGCCTTATCATAGGCGTGTTGCCCATCGCCTCCAATATATTATTATAAACCATTTCCGTAACCATACCTTTCAACCATTTGCTTCCAATTTAAGATTATAACAAATAATCGAAAACAATGCACTCTTTTTTCTTAACCTCTTTATTTTATATTAACAGTTAACCATACCATTCATAAGTTGGCAGAATAAAGGGAGAATCGCCATGCTTTTTGATCATAAGCTTCCGGTGATGAAACGAGCGTTGTCACAGAGCTAAACATGGGAGCAAACAACCATATCACCAAACCCTTCCGCCCACTAAATGCCCATGCAGCCGTCAAATTCTGCGGCCTTGTGCCGCTGCACGATTTGCCCATATAGTCATTAAAACCGGCTAAGCGATTCCCAAAAACCTCTCCAAAGGCTTTTGGAAAAAATGATTCAATACTTTTAGACACAAGCCTACGCCGAATGCAGCAATAATTGTGCCCTCCCGCACCCCTGACAGCGTTCTTAAGCATACTAAAGAGAGTACTGCCGCAATGATTACGACAGACCAGTCAAATATTATTTTGGCAGTTGAAAGCGCAATGCCGGTTTTTTGCGAAATCGCCTGCATAACACCCTCGCCGGGTAAAGAAAGTATGTTTGCCTGAATGTATAACAGAATTCCTAGCGCTACAAGAATCATGCTTATAACAATATAAAAGAGCTGCATCGGATAACTTATGCACGCAGGCAGGAATACAGATATCAGAAGGTTTGACACACNGACAAAAACTCCNAACACCGNAGAACANAGANCCNGTNACAANANCACGNGTTTGAAANCCTTACGNANTATAATGAATTGCNCTAAGATAAAACCAATAAAAACTGCTGTGGTGCAAATTCCCATATCTATTTTCAGAATGTCACTTACTACTGAAGGAATAGAATTTACAGGCGAAACGCCAAGCTGTGATGCCTTTGAAACGGAAACGCCAAGCGCCATGACAAACAGACCAATTAAATAAGTAATGATTCGTTTTACATAATATATGTATTTTTCCATAAAAGCCTCCATTCTCTGCTTCATCTGCAGCCAGTACCGCATTCAGAACATTGTACCGAAGCACTCAGAAGCAGTATTCGCTGTGTACCTAAAATTATCTTATTCTCTATTGCAATCATATCTTATCATTCCTGTTTTTAAGGATACAAGTAATTAATTGACTTCTTCCAAGTCAATATTGACCTTTTTGATTTTGTAAGATACTCTCTTTATAACATAATTTTTTAAAGAGTATGGAGCTATGACACAGCACTTACGCTTACAGTAACGCAACTATGTATCTCTGCATTCATGTTTCAAAGAAATATATGCAGAAGTATTTTCCGAATATTGAACTCTATTAAATCCAGTGCGTTCCGGATACCATCACAGATGAACCATTCCCTGAATATCTCCATCTCTGTCACTTGATGGAAGATCATTTTCGTGAACCAATCACCCTGTCAGCCTCACAATTTAACGCATATGTTTTTCGTTATCTTTTTTATCTGTTCTGCTTTCGGATTGTTCTTTCCTAATNTTTTANGTCGCAAGACGGNANTTCTCAGCTTAAANTNCCTTGCAGTAAGAATNATAAAATTCTAAAATCTNCTCCATCAAANCGTAATCANATTCATANCATNTGCTTNTATCTAAGTATTTTTCCATAAACGCTGATTTAATCTCAGCATTGTATTCACCACCATTTGCTTCTACATAGGTAGTATAGTCCTTGTTTAGTTGTTCTCTGTAACGCTGTGCCCCTTCTGAATAATATATGTAGTTGTGTCCTCTGTCCTCATATTCAATAAAGTGGAAACGGGAGCTATCACCATACACATCATAGAATTTATCATATCCGTTTTCCGGTAGGACTGTTGTATCGTCTTTGCTGTGAATAACCATAATACCTGCATTGGAATTTGCAAAGCCTTCTATGGCACTGTAAGTGGCATATTCTCCAAATTTCAACCATTCATACAGAGAAACATAGGGCATAAATAATTTGATACCAAAACCTATCATAGACTCGCCCTGCTGTTCAAATAAATCGGTAGAACGATCAAATCCGGCAACGAGCACCACTGCTTTCACATCCGGATGGCAATTCAGCACATTGCCGACAGAATAGCCGCCCCAACTATGCCCAAACAACATAATAGGTAAATCTTTATATCCTTCAACCTGTTTTACATAGTGTAAAACGTAATCAAGATCAATGACACCCTGCGGTAAACCTTCTACCGAGTCGCCTTCGCTTTTATCATTTCCCGTCGCATCATAAGCAAAGACAAGGTAGCCGTTGGAAGTAAAATAGTCGGCAACATCCATATATGTATTATGTCCACCGCCGCCTAATCCATGAGCAACCACAACTACACCTTTGATCTGCTGCCCCTCTTTGGAATATTGATAACCCGCAAGGAGTTGTCCGTTATTTGATGGAAATGTACATTGCTCAGCTTTCAAGCCTTCAAAGTCGCTTACGGAATAAGCCATCCATTCGGCGGTCTCAAACCTCTCACCAAAATTATCATGATAGACAATGACTGTCAAAACAGGCATCACAATAAGAATAAATGCTGCTAAAATACAGGCAATGGTAATCAATGCGATTTTCTTTTNATTTCTNTGGCGTTTCACTTTTTCATTNTCCATTTCGNCTTTTCCTCTCTTATGNGATTATGTTTGTTGCGTTGTNTTTGAGCGTAGTGAGGGTATCTAATAATGAAATTTCCCTGACCACTCACTTCCCTCTCGTCAAATCATAGCTCTCGCCAATCATCCGCTTAATTTCCTTTTCGGGAACCGTACCGTCCAGTATAATGGAGTTCCAGTGCTCTTTGTTCAAATGATATGCCGGGATTACGGCTGCATAAGTGCTTCTCCATAGCTCCCGCCACTGGGGGTCACATTTCACATTCACCCACATATACCCATCCTTGTGAAATATCCACGCAAAAATCTTGCGATTCTTCCTGTGACGGATAACGCACCAATTAGGGTCATGGAAGGGATAGTCCTCATAAACATCCTGATAAGTCAAGCAATGGGCAATTATTTCTTTTCTTTCAGTCATTGTTTCTTCTCTCCGTTTGTATTATCAATCAAATACCCACGCAAGCTGACAAGGTATCAACCTTGCAACGCAGCAAGCTGCAGAACATTTTACTCTCGTGGCATTCGTCAAATAACCAAGGTATGTTTTGCCTCCCTTTAAGCATGATCGCTTGGCTCATCGCTCGCGGGAATAAAAAATGCACCTTCATATATTATACATGAAATTCACTTCATGTCCAACCTTTGAGGTGCATAATGGGCACTAAATATGTAACATTTTCTTTGTTCTTCCCCACGCCTACAGCCCTTTCCACAAGAGTCTGCAATTGTCAAAAAACGCTTCTAACCTGCCGCAATCCTTCAACCATGAAAGATAAGAGCGCACAGTACTCCCCACCAGCGCATACTGCTCAAAATTCATTGCCAAACCATAGTCCGTAAAAAGTCTCTGCAAAATATCCTCAAAGCATCTTGGCTCTTCACAAATTCCTGTAATCTTATCTGCAATTTCATATACCTTATCAATATTATACTGTGCCAACGGTGCAATATCCTCCTTCACCGTAGCATGTGCCGGAACAAACAGCGCCGCCTTCATTTCCTTCACCCGCTCCAGCGTATCCAAATAAGCGGCAACATCATAGACAAAACCTATCTGATATTTATCCAGCGTCTCCTTACCGGATAAGCAATCTGCCAAATAAATCACATCATCCCTTGTCCGGTAG
>WFLY01000229.1 GCA_009177215.1 Bacillota bacterium | reverse complement strand
TCGTTTCCTGATTTTATTCTATGGCTTGTTAAGCTTCNTAGNTNGTGGGNGTATGACTGNGCAGACCTGANATGCAGGGCATTTCAGGTTCGCGTTGCTCGTCAAGGTCTTGTAGGCTTACGCGCTTGTCTTTGTGCAAGCACAGGCAATCGCGTAAGCCTACAAGACTTTAACTCTGCTCATTCGCACAAAAAAGCTTCGTCCCGTAACAGGACGAAGCCATAGCCTTCGCAACCACCTCTTACAACATACGCTCCCAAGCCCTACCGCCCGATGTCACATTACACCTGCCTACAAAACTGCCTCGGAGTTATATGGTTCCCGATAACGGTGAGATACCGTTCAGAACTACTGGTTTCCTTTGGTTCTGACAGCTCGGAAGTGATTTTCTCCGTTCCCGTACTCGCATCGGTCTTCCACCCTCACCGACTCGCTTTGCCTTTCCAAAAACAGATACTCTCTTCGTCAATGCCTTTATATTTGAAAATATTATATATCGCCCAATTTTTAATTGTCAAGTAAAAATATACTGATTCTTTGTGTTCAGACGCCCGTTTTTTTTGTAAAATATCTCATGATCAAACTGTTACGTGCACAAATTTTATTTTACCAAATTTCTTAAAAGACAGCGTGGTATATTTCCACACATTTTCCACATAATAACACCATAACCAATTTTGATATTATGGAGGAAAAAATAACATGAAAGCAACAGGCATTGTGCGCCGTATAGATGATTTAGGCAGAATAGTAATTCCAAAGGAAATAAGAAGGACCTTGCATATCAGGGAGAGCGACCCATTGGAAATTTTTACCGACAGGGAAGGTCAGGTCATTTTAAAAAAATACTCCCCCATCGGTGAAATGACCACATTCGCAAAGCAATATGCGGAAAGTCTGGCTCAGGTATCCGGTCATGCAGCATTGATTGCTGACAGGGACCAATTTGTTGCCATAGCGGGAGGCTATAAGCAGCTGGCAAACAAATCGGTGAGCAGACAGCTGGAGGAAAAAATCAATAANCGTGAAATGNTTACGGCGTCCAAGGGAGACAGAAATTTTATTTCTGTCTGTGATGANGTGGATGAGGAGTATCAGCATCAAGTCATTGCCCCAATTATCTGTGAAGGTGATATTATCGGCAGTGTGGTTCTATTGGAAAATGACACCCGCGGGAAAATGGGAGAGGTAGAACAAAAGCTGGTAATGTCTGCGGCAGGTTTTCTCGGCAGACAGATGGAGCAATAAAGAAGCTTGGCTTATTGCCCGCGGGAATGAAAACGGACTATGGCAGGTACGCCGCAGTCCGTTTTTGTATACACATCAATACATTTTCAAATTATTTCTCACTCATTTTATCCAACAGCTCAATCTTAATATCATACAGCTTTTTGGATAAGTCAACATATACCTGATGAGGATTTATCAGACGCTTGGTTTCATCCCAAAGAGTATCCATCTCTTGTTTGCAATATTCGCGGATTTCCATAACCTTGGGNGAGTTATAGATACACTCGCCGTTCTTAAAAATATGCTCCATGATTGGACGANGGGTGTAGGTGCCGCCCTTCAGCTTGGTTTTCTTCCATGGCTCCTGCGGGTCAAACAACAACAAATCGTCTTCCTCTTTATATTCCTCGCCTACAAGACAGATTAAATCCGCTTTGATTTTGCCGCTGTCCTTTTCGTAAATGCGGTAAATCATTTTGTTGCCGGGATTGGTGACCTTCTCTGTGTTCTCGGACAGCTTAATCTTTGGAATAAATTCACCGTCAGTGCCGCGTATTGCCGCAAGCTTGTACACGCCGCCGAAGGAAGGATTATCCTTGGAGGTAATCAGGTTGGTTCCAACTCCCCATGAGGTAATTGCAGCGCCCTGTACCTTAAGGCTGTCAATCAAATACTCGTCCAAATCATTAGATGCCGAAATTATCGCATCGGGGAAACCTGCCGCATCCAGCATTTTGCGTGCCTTCTTGGATAAATAAGCCAGATCGCCGCTGTCAAGACGGATTCCGTAGAAGGTCAGGGGAATGCCTGCCTTACGCATTTCCGTAAAGACACGGATAGCGTTGGGAACGCCTGATTTTAAAGTGTCATAAGTATCTACCAGCAGAATGCATGCCGTGGGATACATATCTGCATAAGTCTTAAACGCCGTATATTCATCAGGGAAACTCATAATCCAACTGTGGGCATGGGTACCCTTTACGGGCACATCAAAAAGTTGACCTGCAAGAACATTGCTGGTTCCGATACAGCCGNCAATCANTGCTGCCCTTGCGCCANANGTGCCNGNATCTGGACCCTGTGCACGTCTCAGACCAAATTCCATGATTCCGTCACCCCGCGCTGCATAGCATACTCTNGCCGCTTTNGTGGCAATCAGGCTTTGGTGGTTAATAATGTTNAATNGGGCTGTCTCAACCAGCNGAGCCTCCATAANGGNGGCAATCACCTTGATAATCGGCTCTCTGGGAAACATAACCGTTCCCTCGGGAATAGCATATATATCGCCGGAAAACTTAAAATCCTTTAAATAATCAAGGAAATCTGCCTGAAAAATACCGAGGGAAGCTAAATAATCAATATCCTCCTTCTCAAAATGCAGTTCCTTAATATATTGAATAACCTGCTCAAGTCCGGCGGATATAGAATAACCGCCGTCACAGGGATTGCTGCGGTAAAAAGCATCAAATATAACGGTTTCGTTGCGGTCCTTATTTTTGAAATAACCCTGCATCATGGTTAATTCATAAAGGTCTGTCATTAAGGTTAAATTTTGTCTGTCCATGCTTCCTCACATTCTGCCGATGAAAATATCGGCACATCATCCATGTATAAATCGGAGTGTGTATTTTTATCATTCTATACTGCCTGTTTACTGACAAGACAGCTGTAAATTAAATGTTATCATATACCAACCCCGGAAAAAAAGCAAGCCCCGCTATATACATTATAGTACAATTTGATTCCTGCCGTTGCTTTTCCCCTGATAAAGTCTTTCATCCGCCGTTTTCAGGAGCTGCTTGATATCGGCGGAATCACCGTTTACTAAGCCAAAGGTCATAGTAATATGAATCGTTTCNTCATGATAAGAAACNTCTAAATTACGGATTTTATCCAATAGANTCTGAAGNCTGNCGACTGCNTCATCANCGCTCATATGGTCAAACACCAGAGGAAATTCTTCCGCACCCCAGCGTGCTACCAAACCCAAAGAGTCTATATGCTACC
>WFLY01000080.1 GCA_009177215.1 Bacillota bacterium | reverse complement strand
CATCCCGCAGCAAGCGCTGTAAAGGAAGAAAGCGACAGTACGCTTGCCATAGCATAAGTCCGGTAGTTCTTTCTCATACGAAAAATCATCTGATTGATCCACAGATTCCGCTGCTTCTGATATAGAAAAGCTTTATGTTTAGCCAGCTTCTGAAAAATTAATGGAATGAAACCTCCAAATAACAGATATACGCCGATGGTCACCAGCACTACTGCTGCCATCACATTGCCCAGCAGTTCCTGTCCTGCATCCTTAACTGCCATATAATAACCGCTTCCAAGCACCCCGCATCCAAGAATGGTTTTCAGAAACAGAAGGATGGAGTTCTGCCTTACATATTCGTTTCTCTTAGCCGCAGAAATCATATCAAGCACACTGCTTCCTGCAATATTCAAATACCCTTTCCAAACAAAGATGGAATAAATCACCGCATATACAATACCGGTAATGATAATCGGCATAAGTTTTACATGAAAATCAATGTTAATCTCCATATCCAATGCCTCCATTAAGATCATCTGGAACAACCCTGTTGTCAGAGTACCAAATAAAAGTCCCAGCACAAGCGCCGTAATTCCGGTTAATGCAGATTCTATCATATACATTTTCCCGATCTTTTCTCCGGAAAGACCCATAAAGATATAGATACCAATTTCCTTCTTCCGTCTGGTGAGAAATACATTGGTTACATACCAGATATAGAAAAAGGAAAATACCCCCAGAATAAAACAGAGTACTTGGATAATAATATCCACATAGTTCTTATTATGTTCCCCCAATTTCACCAGTGCATCAGAATATATTAGATTTACAAAATTGAGAAAAATCATGACCGTGAAAGCCAGCGAAACGATCAGCCACAAAAAGTTTTTGGCACTGCTCTTAAAATTTATAAATGCAAGTTTTGTCATTCGCATAGAAAATCACCTCCCATGGAGGTTTCTACCCCAATAATACGGTCATAAAACTCTTTCCGGCTGCTGCCACGGCTGATTTTGCATTTGATGGAACCATCACTTAAGAAGAATACATCTTTTGCATAAGAGGCACAAAACGGATCGTGTGTGACCATAAGAATTGTTGCACCCCTGTTTTCATTAACATTCTGCATACACTCTAAAAGCTCCCTGCCGGAAGCGGAGTCCAGGGCTCCCGTCGGCTCATCCGCAAAGATGATCTGTGGATTCGTAATCAGCGCCCTGCAGATCGCGCCCCGCTGTTTCTGTCCTCCGGACAACTGATAAGGATATTTTTTCAGATGCGCCGTCAGACCAAACATTTTTGCCAGTTCTTCCGTCTGTTCCAGGCAGATGCGGCCCGAAACCCCGTTCAAGGACAAAGGCAGCGCAATATTATCCTGCAGGGTCATGGTATCCAACAGATTANAATCCTGGAAAANNAAACNTATTTTANCCCTNNGAAGCTTTGACAGCTCCTTGTTNGATATNCTTGTAATATCTCTGCCGTCTAANATTACATAGCCCTGTGTGGGCTTGTCTATCGTAGATAGGATATTTAGCAGCGTCGTCTTTCCTGAACCGGAAGGACCCATAATAGCAATATAATCATTTTGATAAATATTTAAATCAATGCCCTTTAATACTCTTGTCTGAAAGTCTTTTGCCCCGTAATTTTTTACCAGATTCTTAATTTCTACAATCTTTTTCACATTCATATTGGTATATCCTCCTTACAGGTCCATTGTAAAACAACCAATATCAAAAATCCTTTCATCCGCATTACAATTTCTCTCTCTATGTTACAATTTCTGTAATGTCAGCATGTGCGACGCTGTCCATTCTACCTGCCATAAGTTTACGTCATATGAATTTTGGGCATTTCAAAAGTAATTTGGATTTCTAAAGGTGATACAAAATCTGGTATACTCTCCGTATCTACTCTCCACGGAAATTTCATGCTCCAGCTTTCCGATAATCTTATATACCAAATACAGCCCCATGCCTGTGGATTTATATTCCCCGTTGTGATAGCTGCTGCCGGTATAGCCCTTGTCAAATATTCTGCGGATATCACTGTCACGGATACCTTCGCCGTTATCCTCTACAAAAAGCTTTATACCTGCGCTTAGTTTGCTGCCCGTCTCTCCCTCTCCGGATGTCTCAGCTTCCTGAGTTGCTTCCTCACGACGAGCACTATCCGCTGATATGTATTTCGTCCATATACGCAGCACAGGCTTCTTTTTTACATATTTTATGGCATTATTTAATAGCTGGTCCAACACATAAACCAGCCACGTGGGGTCAGTATATACCGAAATCTCCTCCACCTGTATATCCATCATAAACTTTTTCTGAATCAGGAAAAACCTATTATTCCGAATGGATATTTTAACACATTCGGACAATAAAGCACGCCTTATCTGTAAATCAAACAAGGCACTTTGAAGCCTACAGCCCTGTAGCATAGTACTCATCTGCCAGTTTATTTTTTCCAACTGCTCCCTAACGGAGGTCCTAAGTAACGCATCCTCGATTTTTTCATCCATTAACATAGCAGCGGATAACGGTATTTTTATCTCATGACACCACTTTGCCACATAATCCTGAAGCTCGCAGTTCTCGTTGAATTTCTCCTGCAGCTTCTCCTGCAAAATCTCAATATCGTGTAATGCTATCTCCCTGTTTTCAAAATCATGGAACACCTGACTGACGATATGCCCCTGTTCCATCAGCTTCTTTAGCTCCAGTTCCCTTTTACGGTACGCCCAAAAATCAACTCCTACAAACAGAACAATAAATACGAACATCAGAAAATCAAGATATAACAGATATTTTACATTCGTAGTTCTCATAAGAACCAGAAAGTAAAAGTTAAAAAAAACAAATATAAAGCAGGAAAGGAAAAGATATTTTCCTCTTTTTCTTAAATAACTCATGACACATAATACCCCTGTCCTTTTTTGGTTTGAACGATCTCCTCACCACAGACATCTTTAAGCTTGCTGCGCAGTCTGCATACCACCACTGTAAGAATCCCATCCGACACATACTCATCTGTATTCCATAGGTCAATCATCAGCTCCTCTCTTGTAACTACGTTGGGTCTGCGCTCCAACAGCTTTACAAGAATTCGTCTCTCGGATTTTGTCAGCTCTATTTCCTTTTCCGCATAAAACATTGTCTGTGAAAGACTGTCGAAACATAGCTCATCCTTGAGCATAATCCGCTCCCTGATCTTATATTGATAGGTGCGCCGCAGTACCGCCTCTATTTTTGCCTTCAGCATTTCCAAGCGAAAGGGCTTCTCCACATAATCATCGCCTCCCTGTGCAATCCCCATGATTTTATCCCTGTCATCATTCCGGCTGCTAATATAAATAATAGGTACGTTGGAAACCTGACGAATCTGATTACACCAATAGAAGCCGTCATAAAAAGGAAGATTAATATCTAGCAGCACCAGTTGGGGAGCATACTCTGAAAACTCCTCCAAAATATTATCAAACTTACGCGCTGCAATCGCCTCATATTTCCACTTTTCAAGAAATATACTGATTTCTCTCGTCAATATTTCGTCATCTTCAACAATCATTATTTTCATAGCTATACCCCGCTGCCCACTAAAGCAGGCATCAATTTAATTAATCTTATACTTTATTATAATTATTTTGATAAAAGGATAAAGTAAAAATTGCCAACATTACAAATTTGTAAGAGTATACTTTCTTTTCCCCGAAATGCTCAGACGCTCATGCTTTTTTAACCTGATTCTACCGCAATTTTTTACTTTACACACCTTTCNCCTAAGCTTNTAAATAAGTGTAATATTGACTTCACTCAACGATGCCACCGCATCGCCTCATTCAGCCGCCTTGCAGATTGAAAATCCATTCTACGCTATTTTGCTGAAAATGAACACGTCAATACACTAGTGGAAATAACTGTCCACATATTATTTTATGTAACTCCCAAAAATAATACAGTAACTATATTTTTTGAATTATTTAAGGAGGTGCTTTATGAGTAATCAGGACTATTGCTGCTGTAGCAGTGAAACTCTCGCCATGGCCTCTTTTCCCATGCAGGAATGGTGCGAGCCTTATCAGTGGAATACCGCTCTGGCAAACGGAACCGTATTTCCCTGCCTGAATATGGAATTTTATCTGTCAGAGCAGCTTCCCTGCCCTGTCTGCAATAACGCCAATGCATCCGAACAAGAAAAAAAGTTATACGAAATCAGTGTTATTAGTTTTGCCATTAATGACCTGACCCTATACCTTGACACTCACCCGAAATGCAAGAATGGTCTCAAACATTTTAAAGAGCTCATGAAAATCCGTATGGATCTTTTATCAGACTACGCAAAACAGTTCAATCCTCTCACACAGTTTGCCATGATGACAGGCACACCTGACACGGAAATCTACAGTTGGGCGGAAGGATCCTTGCCATGGGAAGGAGGACATGTATAAATGTGGAATTATGAAAAAAGATTACAATTTCCGGTAAAAATTACAAAAACCTGCCCCAAAACCGCACAGCTGATCATAAGTCAGTACGGCGGACCCGATGGAGAATTGTCCGCATCCATGCGCTATTTGGCACAGCNTTACTCNATGCCGGTAAAAAAAGTAGGCGGACTGCTGACAGACATCGGTACGGAGGAANTCAACCACATGGAAATTANCTGTGCCATGGTATATCAGCTTACCAAAAATCTGACTCCCGAACAGGCAAAANCTGCAGGCTTTGACGCCTACTATATTGACCACACAGCAGGCTTATGGCCTCAGNCANCNGCAGGTNTACCTTNCNCTNCNTTGGAATTNCNNTCAAAGGGNGATGCCANGGCAGACTTGTTCGAAGACCTTGCTGCGGAACAAAAGGCACGTACTGTCTATGAAAATCTTCTCCGTGTCATAGACGACCCGGAGGTGCGTGCTCCGCTTAAATTTCTCCGTGCCAGAGAGATTGTCCATTTTCAACGCTTTGGAGAAGCTCTGGAAATGACTAAAGAAAAACTGGATTCCAAGAATTTTTATTATTTTAACCCTGAATTTGACAAAGAAATGTTTAAAAAGGACCTGTAGTTTACACTACTCTTCGATTACGCATAAAGCCCGAACAAACTCTATCGGGCTTTATGCAATTTTATACAATCATGCTCTTTAATGCCAGTATCCCCCATAAAGAAACCGTTATATAAGGCATAAATGCAACCGGTATTTTCAGATTTCCCTTACTATTAATGTTTTTCTTAAATGCTTGTATCACAAATAAAAGAACATATGACATTGCCATATAAAGTAAAAATTCTTTCATATCCCCTCCTAAGATGCAGAGCAACAAAGCTCCTGCACAAAATGCATGGCAATCGGCTTTTCCGTAAAATCTATCAAAGACCAATTCCTGCAGCAGGCAAAATACCAGCAATTCTACTGCATGCAGCTTTTCCGCCGCTACCATACAAGGATAAAGGGAAAATCCAACATCCCCGGATTCCAAAAATATGTTACAAAACATCAGAATCAGGCCTGCCATCCATACAATCCACCATACAAACCGATATACATTGCAGGTAAAATAATCCGTAACTGTCGCCATAAGAAAGCTTGCTCCTATTATACAAAGAATAAGCGCATTCCACCCATCACCGCCACTTTGTTTAAACACACCGCTAACACAGGCTCCCATCAGCATACTCAATGCCATCAGGCTTAGATTTTGCCGCCGATTTTTTTTAACATTATTCTGCTTACATTTCTCTTTTCCCATGCCTTTCAGCCATATATTTCTCCACTCCTCATCAAAGCATACCGCAATGAAAAGCTCCAAACGTAATACAGCATAAACCAGCACGCTACAGTAAAGCATCATTTTTCCTCTCATTCTGCCTACAACACCTTTTATTTCATTTTTATCGGACTCCTTGAACAATATTAAAAGGTGCACTTTCAGCCGTCTGCCGGCAGCTTGCTCCCTACCGCAGGCGAGTGCGCAATTCATCTATTACGCTGCCCTCCACCGAAATTGTGCTAAGGGCAGGATGCTCCTCCAGTTTTTTATCACCTTTATATGCCCGCACGGTAATGGTGTATTTTTTATTTGCCGGAGTGTATAGCGGTATCATAAACTGTAATTCCTCCTCCTGCTTATACAGGGAATCTAAACCATAAGTATAGGTTTTATTGAGATTAGGGTTCAGGGCAAGCATTTCCTCTGGGAATTCCACTTCCACATAATCCGCATATCCCCAAGTAGTGATATGAAGCGTTCCACTTTCGCCACACTTGAACAACGGCTCATGAGGCTCCAATATTCTGGAAATATTTGCCGNAAGNNNAAACTCTGTAGNTCCATANCTTAGCNCACGGACATTCCCTACATTATCCACAGCCCTGATATTCACAACAAAAGAACCGCTGAAAACAGACAGTTCCTCTGTCAGGTTAATATAAATATGTCCGTCCGCCTCAGGAGTGTAGGTCTTATTCGTAAAATTATCCACATTTTCTATTGTTACAGTAAATTCTTTTACACCACTTAAATTATCCTCTGCCTTTAAATCCAGATATATGTTCTTCTCTTTTCGATTAATTAAAGCTATATCTTCCAGCGTTTCCGCTCCGAATATCACCGGAGCCTCACCGTCCGCAATCAGTGTAATAGAATGTGTTATGTCGTTTTCCCATGTAGAATAATGAATTCCCTTTCCATAAGAAGCACCTGCCACAGGCGTTACCACTATTGTTTCACCGGACAACTTACCGGGAATAGTAAATGCCTGATAGAATTCATTTTCCTTTGCGTTCCTTACCCTGACAGCCCATGTGTTCATGGAATCCATAAGTATGCTTGTTCCATTCATCTGTCTGACAAATTCCGAAACAGGCAACGCTGCTTCGGAATTAAGCGGAATACTGTAGGGAAGCCGCGTGATATATCTCTGCTGCTTTCCAAGCGCATCTATACGGGAATCAAATATTTGATAATTCACCTGATAGTCCTCTCTAGCATCACCCTTAAGGTAAGATTTAAAGGACAATGCAAACGGGGCATTCCCATCAGCACGCACATAGTAGCCGCCCATTCCGTCAGGGTAAACCGTTCCATATGTTTTCCCGTTAATGGTATCCGTTATCTGTACCTTGTCCGTCACAACAGACCACTCCTGAACCGCCTTATCTATTTTGATATCCGTTGTGGCGCCTACATTCCCTGCCACGTCAACGGCGGCTATATGCAGGTACTGTACCTCATGGTCTGTGTTGCAGTTAAACGCCTCTGCCGAAAGGACAGTCCCCTTGTTCTGGGCATTGGATGCCGTGACAAAATCCTCCCCATGGGTGGGCGTGGTATCAAATATATAGTAATAGCCCGCCACTCCCGTGGTAAGGGTATTAGTAGTGATGTTAGAGGTACACAGCAGGGTTTCCGTTCCTTCCCGGTAGGACTCCGCCTTCCACCAGTATGGGGTGCCGTTATCAGAAGGCTTGTCAAAGGATACCTGTATGGTACCTGTGCCCAAGGTCTTAAACTTCACGCTGTCTGCGGGAACGGCATCAGGCGCCGCAAGATCCGGCGCCGCCACCCCATCTAGAGTTAAGGCATCCATATATCCCACTGCATTCGCGCTAATGGACGCCATGCCGTTCCCCACACAGTCTCCCGGGGCAAACTTAAAGGATACGGCACAGCTTTCATTCACATAGCTGCTCCCGCCGTATGCGGGCTTGGAGGAAAGGATCTGACCCTGCATGCAGCCGCAGACCGTATTCCCCTGTACCTGCTGTCCTGAGGCATAGGCGGAATAACTGCATGACAGGGAATAGGTGATGGTGTTGACATTGTTCGTGCAGCTGCCGCCGCCCCCCACGCTCCCACACCTGTCACACTTATACACCACATCATGATGCCAGCAGGGAGCTGAACCGCCACACCTTGGGCAGCTTTCCAGCTGCACGCCGTTTACTATGGTGGCATCGTAATTGCTTTCATAATAATACTGCATTTCTCCGCCGCATTCCCTGTCTGTTACCTGCCTGTTGCCGTAGCATCCACCGCCTGAAGCGGCGTTCCCGGTATGCACATGGAAGCAGCTGGTTCCATGGGAATGGGTAATCTCCTCGCCACTGTTGCCACCCACATACCCGGCGCCGCCTCCTGCCTGCCCGGCTGCCCCGTTTTCTTTGCCGTCTGGGCGGAGGCTTAAAGATGTTCCGCCTGCCCCTCCGTTCCCTGAGGGAGACGCCCCGCCGCCTCCTCCGGCAACCAACAGGTTTCCTTTCAGATTGGAGCTTATGGTGGTGGCTCCCCCGCCGTTCCCATATTTCGTTCCGGAGCCTCCGCCATTATAACCACCCTGACCGCCCACGGTAACGGTGAGCCTTTCCCCTGCAGTCAGGTAACACCTTGCCGTGACGCTGCCGCCCTTGCCGCCTGCACTGCCACTATAGGCTTCCCCCTGTGCGCCGTCTGCCCTAAGGGTATAAAAACCGCTGTATGGCACGGTATAGACCTCCAAAGCGCCCTTATACGAAAAGTCCTGCTCCGTAGCATTCTTATCGGTGGCTTCCTTTGCCCCATAGAGCAGGGAAAAACTGTTTCCGTCCTCCGAACGGTACAGCTTGTAGGTCTTTGCGTTGTCGTCAGGCTGCGACCATTTCAGGTCTGCCGCCCCCTTCCCGTCATTATCCCTATAGTTGTCATAGGACCACAGCACAAGCTCCACCCAGCTGGCGTACAGGGTCACGTCTTTTTTAGGCACGTATTCATCCCCTCCGGAACCTACGGGCTTCTTCCCTTCCGGGTCCTCGTTCCACCCGCCGAAGGAATGCCCGGGCTTCTCAGGGGTGGGCAGGATAATGGGCGCCGTGTCATAGGTTGCCGTCAGGGTGTCGGTGTCTCCCATGGCGCCCTCGAAATAATAGGTATTATCCTCAAAGTAGCCGTGGAAGGGCTGCCCCATGCTCCAGCTGCGGAACACCTTTTCAGCCCTTATGGGCGCCAGTGCAGCCCCGCCGTCCGTATCAAAGGAGACGGTGCAGCCCTCCGGCGCCTTTACCTTCCCCGGGTCCGCAAGGTAGGTGGTTCCGTATCCCTGTGTAAGCTCCGTGATGCCACTCCTGCCCTCATACTTCCCCCCGTCTGGGTCTATGTGCAGGGTGCTCTCCGTTTTTTCCCACTGGGCATACAGGACCACCGTGCCCCGCTCCGGGTCATCCTCTGCATTATAGACACTCAGGTTGAAGATGGTGGCTCCGTCCCCATAAGTCTCCCCGGAACCGTCCGGCTCGGTGTTCCAGCCTGCGAATGTATAGCCCGTGCAGGTGTAGGCATTCTTGGACAGCCTTGTAATGGGGGTCACCGGCTCTCCCCTATACATGGTCTCGTTGTTGTACATGTGACTGCTCGGCTGCATTTCACCGTTGACAAAAGTGCCGTTTTTTTCATATTCCACCCTGTACTGATTAAAGGAAATAGCTCTGCAGCCGTGCGAGGCGGCTTCACCGGTCACGTCAATGTGCCCGTTAGTGGGGCACCGGTAATAATAGCCCAAATCCACGTCCACGGAGGTAATGGAAGCTGCCGCCTCTCTGGACATATAGACAAGCACATAAGTGATACGCTGCCCGCAGTCCGCACAGTAGGCAAACCAGCCGGAATAATAGGCGCTGCTGCATTTTTCCGGGTTGTTGGACACCCCGTGCCAAAGGGCATCAGTGCAGTCATGAATGCACCTGCCATAGCTCCATGCCACCTGCCAGTACCCTACGGGCACCTCGCCCTTTCTCTTGTAGCCGTAATAATGCTCTCCCTCCTGCAGGGGGTGCAGGGCGGATTCTATACCCGTGTCAAGGATACTGTCCTGCTCATACCAATACTCCGGGTACTGCTCCGACAGGATATAGTTCCGGTAGTTGTCTGTGTAGGGCAAAGGCTCGTCCGTGGTCCATGCGCACCCGTCCGGAGAAAGCTTCACATGGGGGCTTTCATACAGGGTATCCGCCTCCACCGTCAGCCTTGGGGCTGTTAACAGTGGTAGGATGCCGCACAGTATCAGGAACAGCCTACTTTTTTTCAGTATTTTCATCTGTTTATCACGCTTCTTTCCTTTTATATTTTTAGTATATAAAAAGGAACCCGTATAACGGATTCCTTTACAAAATGCTTGCTTTTATAAATATCTATTATCTTAGTCAGATTTTCCTTTGTTGCAGACAGCACATATTGTTCTCGACATCTCTACCCACGCATGTTGCTCTTTATCATATACCTCCCCAGTTTCCGTCACCCAGTCATGGTCGTCCTTATGGGCATTCCAGTCATACTCCCTCGGTTCAGGGATGTTGCAGACCCTGCATACCTTCTCTGTTACCCTTGGGTTCTGGCAGTCGCCCTCCAGAACCACGGTTACCTCATAGTCATGGGGCAGGCAGGCAATATTCTCATAGTCCTGCTGCTGCCCGCAGCGTTTACACCGGGAATAACCATATCCTTTCATGGAGCAGGTGGGGGCAGAATGCACTACCTTTTCCCAGTCATGCCCCAGCGCGCTGCCTTCCGTCCGTGTGCCGGACACTTCACCGCAGGAGCTGCATTTGGCAGTGATTACGGCGGCTGCTGTACAGGTGGCTGCCGTGGTCTCCTGCACATAGGTATGGGTATGTGCCGGTGTGGGGGTCTGTTCTGGTTCCCTTACGGGTTCGGGGGCAGACGCAGGCGCCTGAGGCGGTTCTGCTGGCTTGTCTGGCTCCGTTGTCTTTACGGGTTCCGCTGTTTTTTCCAGCTTTGCCATGAGAGTTTTTTCCGTCTCCGGCGGGATTTCCTGTATCCGGGAAGCTGTCTCCTCAGGTTCCTCCTTATCCGGTGTTTCTTCCTTTGTTCCTGCCGGCTTGCTGCCCTCCATGGCTTCTCTTCCCATGGCTTCTTTGGAAGCTTCCGCTCCCTGCACGCCGCTTACTTCCTCCGTGGAAAGGGTTTCAAACAGTCCGCCGCTTTCCTCCGATATCTTTTTCCCACATCCTGCAATAAGCATTACCCCTGTCAAAAGTATTGCTGTTAATAATCTTTTCATTTGCATTCCCCTTCTTAATACTATGTTATAAAGGTCTCCCTATGCAGTTATCAAGGTTCCCGAATGTGGCCGCATAGATTTTACTCACCATAAAATACCATGTAAAACCCAAACAGTCAACAACCCCTCCGCAAGCAGCGAGGCAGCAATCTGGCAACGCCGCTAAGCGCAACGCATCTTTGATGCGTGGGTATGTTACCCTCACAGCAACCGCCAAATGCATGTACAAGCACATCCACTCGGCTCGTTGCCCGCGGGAATCAATCTACTATTGCTATTGTTTTGTTATTTGCGGTTGTTCTGTTATGTCATTCACACATCTTTACCACTCGAAGCGTTCCCAAGGCAAGCTGCGAATAAAATTCCTCCACATCTGATTTATCCAAATATACATTCATTCTTTGAGCCGCTGCGGCAGTATTCCCACTCGGAATGATATTTCCGGCGCTGTCAAACACTTGATACACAAACACATTGGACCACACAGGCATTGCCACATTTTCATCATTGACGCAATAAATATGTATTCTGTCACCGGCACGCAGTGTACCCCCTGCCACCTGATATAAATCCTCCGCTTTAAATCCCGCTATTACCGGCTGCTTNATNTTTTTTGTAANTTCATNCTCTGCCTNAAANATNCCATGNGTTAAAAGNACCNCCGCNTCAATATCAANTACTGCAGTCAAATTCCGTATTTGCCCTTCACTGTTGATTGCCGTACGAGGGATGCAGCTTTTATCCAGCTGCTTTATCTCAAGAAAATCCCGCCAGTTATCCTGCGTCACGCGCTGACCTTTAGGAATCTGCTTGACAGCAACATATATTTCTCCCTTCTCATACTGTGTCAAAACATTTTTTTCCAGCTGAAGCAGCACGACAAATAACACTATTGCTGTCACTAATGCTGCAACAATCACACCGGCCCAAAACCTGACGGTCGTCCAATTTCTTTTTTCTTTTCTCATTCTTCCTCCAATCCGCTAAATGGCATCTGACACAATATCCACCAGCTTTCCTTTATATGCCTCCGTTTCGATACCAAAAAAGCCTCTTGTCAAAAAACTGATTTCACTATAGACAGATGTGGAATCAATCAATATACCGTTAGGCGCCCTCACGTTTCCAAGCTCACCCCGAATGCTGCTGACCTGTCCATTTGCCGCCACCGAATAAATCATAACCTCTTCCTCACATACGTTATAGACAGTATAATTTACAATATTTACTGCTCCTGAAATCAATTGCTTATTAGGACATTCCCACTCTTCATTAAGACTTAAATTACCCTTTACCGCCTGGCAATATCTCTCGTACGCCTTCTCAGGCTCCCCTATTAATATTTGATGAGAAATTCCGTACTCCTCTAAATCCACCAATGCCGACGCAAGATTGGACGCAGCCAGCGCATCCTCTAGATAAATACTTGTCACATGGTACTGTAGGAGCTGTAGCTGTGAACACAATAATATGCCTAAAAACAATAGAAAAAACAATCCCATTGTCCACTGTACCTGCCCCTTTTGTTTATAAAGCTTGCGCAGAAATAATCCCTTTTCCGTATACTTAATGTTTAGCGGTAGACACTCTTTTTTCCTCAAACCCGTATTCCCCCTTTAGCTTTCCCTGAATATGTAAAGTAATAGACTCGCCATAGCCTGTCATATCCAAGGTTGTTCCGCTCAAATCAATTTCCGTTACCCCCATTTCCGCAAGCTCACTGTCCAGTTTTATTTTTTCAGAAGCCGTCAGACAGCCCATCGTCTCCATTTTAAGAATATATTTCCGCGCCAGCTGACTAACCTCCAGCTTTTGATGAATCAATCCCACACAATCCAGAAAAGCAAACAAAACCACGCTCATGGCAAGAATGCAAACGGCAGCAGCTAAGATATCGCCCACACTTCCCCTCTGCTTTCTCATCCCTGCGCTCCCGTTAAAATATTATTTGCCTCCCGCGTAAGTGTCGTGACAATGCTTTCGATAAATTTCTCCAGACTTTCCTTCATAAACACACAGAGCAATAACGCAATAATGCAAAGCCCTACCGTCACCAGAATACCGTCAATTCCCGGTTCCTTCTTTATTCCGTTTTGTAAAAACTTCCAAACTGTCATTTTCATAATATTTATTGTTTGCTTAATGTCTTTCATACTATCCCTCCATGCTGCCAACAACCCACAAATTTGGGCATCAGCACAATATTTGCAAAACGAACAAGTTCGTTTGTAAAAAATCTCTGATTTTTCACACTTTCCTCTATTCCGAAGCGCTATGAGTAGACTATATAATCCTAAGCAAGGCACAGATATCGGCCTACATACAAAGCCTATAAATGAATTGCCGCCGCAAACATCTGGGTCACACAAGCATACAAGACCACTCCCAGTACAGCCGCCAGAATTCCCAACTGGTAAAAGGTAACACTCCTGTCCAAAGCTCCCTTTTTTCTTTCCAGCACCGTAAGCTCCATATCCTTTATCTGCTCAGAGATAT
>WFLY01000294.1 GCA_009177215.1 Bacillota bacterium | reverse complement strand
TTGAATAAGCAAACTAAGTTTATTCATGAGGCGGAAGCTCTTCTCGCCGCCAAAATAGCGGCGAAAAATGTCATGCACGACATGGAGCTTATCTTCGGAGAACCTGTCGGGGAATACAGCGACGGCGAACAGGTTCAATCTGTTATAATTTACGGAACCGTAGGTCACAGCTCGTTACTTGACAAGCTTGCTGCTTCAGGTAGAATAGATACGGAAGCTGTCCATGGGAAATGGGAAGTATACTCCTTTTCCGTGATTTTCGAGCCGTTTGAGGGCGTATCATCTGCAGTGGTAATTGCAGGGAGCGATAAGCGGGGCACGGTTTACGGATTGTATCATCTGTCCGAACTTATGGGCGTGTCGCCGTTCGTTAACTGGAATCACGCCTATCCCGAGCGTAGGAGTGAAATTGTTTTTAACGATTCGGTGAACTGCGTTTCAAAAACACCATCCGTCAAATACAGGGGATTTTTTATCAACGACGAATGGCCGGCATTCGGGAACTGGGCGAACACCCACTTCGGTGGAATCAACGCCGCTTGCTATGAGCGTATCTTCGAGCTTCTTTTGAGGCTCAAGGGCAACTATCTCTGGCCGGCGATGTGGAACTCAGACTTCAGCCTTGATGGTCCAAAACTCAAAAGCGCCAAGCTTGCCGATGAGATGGGTGTAGTTATGAGTACCTCTCACCATGAGCCATGCTGCCGCAGCGGAAACGAATACGGCAAGGTCAGGGGAGCGGGTTCCGAATATGGCGATGCGTGGAGCTTTCTTGCAAATGAGGAGGGCATAACAAAATTTTGGCGTGACGGACTAATCCGCAACCAGCCGTTTGAGAATGTCATCACAATGGGAATGAGGGGTGAGAATGATACCGCTATACTTGGAAAAGATGCCACTCTTAAGGACAATATTGACCTATTGAGAAAAGTTTTGAGCATGCAGAACAGGCTTATAAGGGAGAACATTAATCCTGACCTGTCTGTCGTTCCGAGGCAGATAGTTCTCTTTACTGAGGTGGAGGAGTTTTTTTACGGCGGTAAGGGCGTGAAAGGTCTCATAGGCGATCCCGAGCTTGAGGGCGTGACGCTTATGCTGAGTGACAACAACCATGGTTCAACGAGAACTTTGCCGTCTGAAAAAATGAGAAGCCATAACGGCGGCTACGGAATGTATTATCATATGGATATGCATGGCGGACCGCATTCCTATCAGTGGATTGGTTCTACATATCTGCCGAAAGTTTGGGAGCAGATGACAATGGCGTATGAATTTGGCGTAAAGGAAATCTGGGTCACAAACGTTGGTGATATCGGAACGCAGGAGCTCGGTCTTTCTTATTTCCTCGACCTTGCCTATGACATCGAAAAGTGGGGCGGACAGGATGCGGCGGTTACAAATACATATGTCAAAGAATGGATTTCCCACACTTTTGGTTATGCCTTTGACCACAAAGACCTTGATAAGTTATATGAAGCGATAATTGGCTACACTTCGCTTTTATCCCGGCGCAAGCATGAGAAAATCAACGAATGGACATACCATCCCGTACATTTTAAGGAGGCAGACGAGGTTTTGGATATAAGCGATAGGCTTCTTAAAATCTGCAGCGGGCTGAAAATGAAATGCCCCGAAAGCATTTTAGGGGCGTTTATCGCACTGATATATTATCCTGTCTGCGGAACGGCGAACCTTATGAAAATGTGGATATACGCCGCAAGAAACAGGCTATATGCCAGACAGAACCGTCTGACGGCGAATCTTATGGCGGATAAAATCCGTGAGACTATTGCGGCGGATTACGCCTTTACCGATGAATATCACAAGGTTNATAACGGNTATTATTATGGCTTTGGGCTNTCNGAGCACATAGGCTTTTTGACTTGGGACGATGCAAACAATNAANATCCTATANTGAGATATGTACACCCTGCAAACGGCAGGAGGATGATCATATCCAAGACAGATGATGAGCAGTATGTGACAGGTCTTTCCACCTTTGACCGCAGCATGGNTTGGACGGACGCTCTGCGGCAGGANGTCTGTGACATCGNGTTTGATATAACCTGCGCAGGGGTAANGCCNNTGGAATTTAGAATCGAGACAAAATGTNNTTGGATGTCNTTCTCTGAAGCANAGGGAAAAATTGAGCTGGAAAAGCGGATAACACTGCACATTCATAAAGACAGGTTTATGGGAAAGCAGACAGGCAGCTTTAAGGTCTGGGGCGTTGGTTTTCACGCCTGTGCGGAAATATTTGTCGAGGCTGAGAACAGCACCCACATCCCTGAAAATGTCTTTGTGGAAAACGATGGTTATGTCTGCATGAAAGCGGTCAACTATCAGGATAAGCACGATACGGAAAGCGGTGAGTTCAAGTGCCTTATTCCCTGTACCCGTGAGGGGAGCGCAATTAAGGCGTATCCGGTCACGACTGATTTTGTTGCCGTTGCCGATAAGCCGTATGTCGCATACAGATTCCTTACGGACAGCGATGGAGAATATAACATCAGATTCTGGCTTGAGGCGTCAACGCCCGTTGTCTACGAACGGGAGCAGTATATTTGTTTCTCAGTGAACGGCGGAGAGATAAATGTTGTGAACACAGTCAAAGATGTGGAGAATCAGTTCTTCCTCAGCGCGCAATGGTCGGGAGAAGCAACGGATCATGTGAAGATAACTGATTCGATGATAACCTGCCGAAAGGGGATAAATGAACTCAGATTTTACGCAGCAAGTCCCGCANTNGTGCTGGAGAAGATTGCGGTGTATCNTAAGGAATCGAAGCNNAAGGAGTCGTANATGGGTCCCGGAGAGAGCTATATTCTGAAGGTATGATTGTATTAGAATAGCAGCTTGTATGCTTAAGTAATTGAAAGATTCGTCTGCTGCTGAAAATTACCATATCAGACATAGGGTATATTTCAGACTACAGGGAATTTGTTCTGGTAGAGAACTGGTGGAAATCGGAGGTTAGTGTCTAAAATCAGAGATTTTTCACAAACGAATTTGTTCGTTTTGCAAAAATTGTGCTGACGTCCAAATTCGCAGGTTGTTGGCAGCATGGAGGATAATTATAGAGATTTTTATTTTGTGAGACATTTGAGAACAAAGCGGGAGGAAAACAATCATATGCAATATGAATGGATTGATGATTATCTGTTGAGTAAAAAGGGAGTCGTTAGGGATTTGCAGGAGGACTGGAACTGGATTCGATATAAAATTTACGACAAGATGTTTGCAGCTATATGCCGGGATAAGAATAATAATCCCTATTATATAACCCTAAAGCTTGAGCCCATGAAGGGAGAAGTTTTAAGAAGCCAGTATGAGGATATTGTACCGGGCTATTACATGAATAAGGTACATTGGAATTCCATAGCAGCCGGAGGCAGGGTGCCGGATGATTTACTTAAGGACATGCTGGATGAGTCGTATCAGATTGTGCTTGGCAGTTTTAGCAAGAAGAAGCAGAAACAGCTGTTGGAGGAGTAATACTGCAGCCGATATTTATTCCCGCAAGCAATGAGCCAAGCAAATGTGCTTATGGCAATAAGGGAAACCAATTATACTATGGCAGAGGATGCCGATATGCAATATGACTCCCATGATGAGGTGATGGCACGGAATCAGGAAAAGTTGATTAGTGGCATCAAAAATATCCGGTTTGTGCTGGATAATATGCTGGGCGAATAAGATAGAAAATCTGCTTTTATTCGTAGCTTTTTAGGTTCCGATACAATTACTGATTGTTTGACGCAGATAGATTTTGCATGATAGACTTTATTTAATTACTGGTGATAATGCTTATGTACGGTAAAGAAGCAGAAACTGAAAACAAGAGATAGACTGCCAGTACCACACTATTCCGAACCAAAGACCAAAAGATAAGCATCATTGTGGAAATGTGCATAACAGGCTATGGTATCATGGATAACTCTGTTCCGAGATAACCGCCCCTCTACTACATATTCATCACCGATATCATTACATTTGCATCAGCTTATTTCTTGTTTCTTTATCGAATTTTTCGAGCGCATAACGATATGCAACTCGTGGCATTCTCTTGCAATTTTTAATTAAATATTCCTTTACGCAATCGGGGTTTACCTGGGATAAGGCTTTCAACATCCAGCCATATCCTTTTAAAACTAAATCATGCTCATCTGACATTAAACAATCTGATATTGCGAAAGGATTTATTCCTTCATAATCATTTTTCAATATGGCAGGTATTAGGATAACTGCGGAAGCCCTCCTTACCCAAAAATCATTATTCTCTGTCCATGCAATTATCTTCACAAATAATGATTTCTTTTGCCTTAGCAGCTCCCCAAATGCATGTGTGCAAAAGTCATCACAGTCTCCCCATCCCCTTACATAATCTTTCAGCCAGTGATAAAAAATATCGTATGTTGATTCGTTATAATGATTTTTCATTCGATATGCAAAATCAAACGCAATTACTCCTAATGCCCATGAGTGCTCATTTAACAGTTCTTCGCATAGGATAAAAACATTTTCAATGCTTTTATCCTCAATTTGTCTGAATAATTTAGATGATAATTTTCTTATATCCCCGGTAATAATATGTTTTCTGCAGGGAGCGTTTTCTTCCAACTCTTTAATTTTCCTAATCGCTTCCTCGACAATTTTGTTCATATGATGCTCCTATCATAGTTCTTCTACATAGTTGCCTGTAATTTCGATAGGATTTCCGTGAGGCTCCATAAATGTAAAATACCAGTATGGTGAAAAAACATTTGTAAATCGAATTTCAGTCATAGATACCCGTTAATTCCACCAAATTTAATATTACAATATTATTCAAATCCATGATTATTCCTCCATCAAATGAAATTGTAATCTCATTGCTATTTTTCAGTTTCTTTGTGTATTTAAAAGAAATGCATTTAATGAATAAAACTAATATAAATAAAGGCTTATCTACAATGCAATTGTAATTCTCATCTTCCTTCAAGTCAATCTGTGATTTTCCATCTTTTCAATGTTGGGAAAATAGAAAACAGCTTTTGTCTAGCTACTTTTTCATCAATCCCTTCTTCCTCATTTATCCAAAATGGAATACA
>WFLY01000285.1 GCA_009177215.1 Bacillota bacterium | reverse complement strand
TGTAAAAGAGTGTCCTTTTGGACATAGAGAAGAGGAACCAAAATGAGTAATTCTAATGTTGTTCCATTTGTGAAATGGGCTGGTGGAAAGCGTCAGTTGCTTCCACAGATAAAGGAGAGAATGCCTGAAAAATATAATAATTATTATGAGCCATTTGTGGGCGGCGGTGCTGTAACATTTGAATTATTACCTGCAAATGCATTGATTAATGATATTAACAAGGAATTGATAAATGCATATAAACAGATTTGCAATGCGCCGGAAGCATTTTTAAAAGTGGTAAATAAGTTTGATGCAGAAATGGGGAAGCAAAGAACAGAGATTTTTGGAAAAGNATACTATTATTCTCTTAGAGAGCTTTACAATGATAAACTGCNAAAAGAAGAGNTTGATGTGGNGTTAGCTGCGTTATTTGNATTTATTAATAAGCACTGTTTTAATNGTNTGTATCGGGTAAACGGTAAGGGTCTTTTCAATGTTCCATATAACAATAGCCGCAGAGCATCTGTTGACGAAAAGGTTATTATGGATGTTTCCCAATATTTACAAAGTGTAACTATTGTAGACGGAGATTTTGAAGCAGCGTGTACAAATGCCAAAAAGGGAGATTTTGTATTTATGGATAGTCCATATGCACCGTTAAACCCTACATCATTTGAATCGTACACAAAAGAAGGATTCGACATAGAAAGTCATAAGCGTTTGGCAAGACTTTATAATGAATTGACAGCTAGAGGTTGTTACTGTATGCTTACAAATCATAATACAGAGTTGATCAATGAGTTATATGGCAATAAAGGCTACAAAATAGATGTAGTAAGTGTAAAGCGTATGATTAATTCCGATGCATCCAACAGAGTTGGCGAAGAAGTAATCATATGTAATTATTAATTGGGAGGAATATTTATGGGTTATATTGACGAAAAGCAAAGAATTATTGATTATGTAGCCAAGGATGGAATAATAATTGAGTTGACTCCAAATAAAAGTAACGAAAAACAATATTACCGGGAGTTGGAGAAATTCAGTAGTAGCAAAAAATTGGCAATAAGATATCCGGGATATAAGACGACAAAGACTAAATGTGATTATTGTGTATATTTAGTTGACGAAGAGGGTGAAAAGCCAATTTCACATGTAGAGATTATGCAGGATTTATATGATAAGACAACACCACAGAATTATGAACTTATGAAGAGCTATGTTGAAGNTGTTGCGAGGNATGGTAAGGGTANAGAAGNTCCTGATTCTTTGCAAAATTCTTATAATTATGGATTTACATTTGAAGAATTAACGTCTCTGATGTTTTATATTGCTATTCAAGAGGATATTAATTATCCGGAGGCACATTATCAAGGAAGAAAAATGTGTTTTTATAGATATTTGGAAGCTGTTTATTGTAAGGTAAATANTNATCATGANANTGGTGANNCATNTNACAAAGCGGTTGNNAGAGGGTATATTNCCAGAAACTGGAATGATGTTGNGAATTTATATAATGCGGTTTCGGAAATACGTCGATAATAATAGTGAGCTTGATAGAGATGAATAGTTTTTTTAGAGTGAAAGTGCCATTATATTTCGAGACAGACGAGTCACAGTTGATATTAGGTGATTCCTTTAAAATTCTAACAAAAATGGAACCGGAATCTGTGGATATGATATTTGCAGACCCACCATATTTTTTAAGTAATGATGGAATTACCTGTCAGGGTGGAAAGATGGTTTCTGTAAATAAAGGCTCATGGGATAANCTNTCAGAAAGNGGAACCAGNGTNGNNGANAAACACAAGTTTAACAGAAAGTGGATTAAGNTATGTAANAANGTACTAAAGCCNAACGGNACGATTTGGATATCGGGAACGTTNCACAATATATATTCNATTGGTATGGCNTTGGAGCAGGAAGNNTTNAANATAATCAACAATATAACATGGCAGAAAACAAATCCACCACCAAACTTAGCATGTCGATGCTTCACACATTCTACAGAAACCATTTTATGGGCTAAGAAGAATGGAAAGAAGTCTCGGCATTTTTTTAATTATCAAAAGATGAAAGAAATGAATGATGGAAAGCAAATGAAGGATGTGTGGACGGGAACACTTACCAAACCTTCAGAGAAAACAGAAGGAAAGCATCCGACACAAAAACCGGAATATTTGCTTGAGAAAATTGTATTGGCATCAACAGAGGAAGGACAAGTAATATTGGATCCCTTTTGCGGTTCAGGAACCACTGGAGTCACGGCGATGCGATTTGGACGGAAGTTTATTGGGATAGATGTAAGTGAAGAATATTTGGAGAGTTCTAAGAGAAGATTGGAGAAGATAGCAAATGACTAATAGAGATTTTGATGTATGGCTTAGTAAGTTCAGACCAAGCATATCAAGTTATGATTACTATATTGATTTTGAGAAGGTTGTAAGAAATGTAGACGAAGTCAAAGTAGAATTGAATATTTTAAACTCCTTAATTGGCTCAAAGAATATTGAGGAAGATTTTGAAAATATTGTGACAAAGTATCCAGAGACATTAGCTTGCGTACCGTTACTTCNTGCTGTACGCGGTTATNAAATCTATGCACAGGATNAAGAAGGCGCATTTCTATACAATTTTGAGAAGATGAATTATAGCATAGAGCAGTATAAGGTTTTTATGCGTAAGACAGGTTTGTTTAATATGGTTACAAATCATCTTGTCAATAATTTGGTTGATTATGCTCTTGGTATTGAGACCGGACTTGATTTTAATGGTCGTAAGAATAGAGGTGGTCATCAAATGGAAGATTTGGTAGAGAAGTACATAATGGCAGCAGGNTTTGCAAAANATGTGAATTATTTTAAGGAAATGTACTTAAAAGAAATTGAAGAAAGATGGGCGATTGATTTGTCAGTACTTTCAAATCAAGGTAAAGCTGCAAAGAGATTTGATTTTGTAATCAAAACAGATAAGATGATATATGGTATTGAGACAAATTTTTATGGTGGTGGAGGTTCGAAATTGAATGAAACTGCGAGAAGTTACAAGATGCTTTCACAGGAGGCGGACAGCATAGATGGATTTACATTTGTTTGGTTTACAGATGGAATCGGATGGAAAAGTGCAAGAGGGAATTTGAGAGAGACATTCGAGGTCATGGAGCATGTATACAGCATTGATGATATGGAAAAGGGTATTATAAAAAGCATATTAATTTAGAGGGAATAAAAAATGACAGATATCAATGATTGTAGGCTGTAAAACAGTAATGAGGATTGAAATGATTTTAAGTGTAAACCGCAGAACGGATATTCCCAATTATTATTCGGAACGGTTTTACAATAGAATGAAAGAGGGATATGTATATGTGCATAACCCGATGAATATTTACCGGATTAGCAGGATAGATTTATCGCCCGATATAGTGGACTGTATTGGTTTTTGGATGAAAAACCCCGAGCCGGTGATTGAGAAGCTGGACATGATGGACTTATGAGTTTCGGGAAGCGGTTCTGATAAAAACATTATCGGTTGTAAAATAAATGCGGGAAAGGATAAGAACCAAAGGCATGAATGCGGGTGTGTAGAGAGCGTGGACATAGGCGCCTACAGCACTTGCAAAAACGATTGCAAATACTGCTGTGCGAATGACGGCAACGAAAACATAATGAAAAGCTGCAGCCGGTATGATTTTGCGTCGCCGCTATTATGCGGAATGATTACGGAAAAAGATAAAATAAATGAGAGAAAGGTAAAGTCTTTAAAGCGGGAGTAAAGGAGGAAGACGATGATCAGAGAAATCACCCCAAACGATCTACAAGGCTTATTAAGCTTATATACGCAGCTGCATGACAATCCCATGCCGGAGGAGACGGAGAGTTTACATAAATTATGGCAGGGGATTTTGATTGACAGGACACACCATATTATTGTGGCTGAGGAGGACGGTAGGATAGTCTCCTCCTGTGTATGTGTTATCATTCCAAATCTCACCCATAACCAGCGGCCATATGCATTTGTGGAAAATGTGATTACTGATGAGGCATATCGCGGAAAAGGATTGGCTACGGCTTGTCTTCACTATGCGAAGGAGCTTGCGGTGAAGGAAAATTGTTACAAGCTTATGCTGCTTACAGGCTCGAAAAAAGACAGCACATGGAGATTTTATGAAAATGCGGGGTATAACAGCAAGGACAAAACAGCATTTATTCAGTGGATATAAAAAATGTGAGGTACGCGCCGCCGAAACGGCGCTTCCGCTATTGATAAGGAGAAATATGAATTACAGAACGGCAGTATTAAAAGAGGCAAATGAAATTTACGAGATGGTGCAGCAAACAATTAAATCAGTGTACCCAAGTTATTATCCGGCGGAAGTGGTTGATTTCTTTTGTGAGCATCATAAGCTTACCGCAATAACACAGGATATTGAAGCCGGTAATGTGAGTATCGTTATGGTTGATGGCAGGATAGTAGGAACGGGAAGCTTTTCGGGGAATCACATTACGCGCGTATATGTCCTGCCGGAGTATCAGGGCAGGGGCTATGGTACATTTATGGTGAAGACAATGGAAGAAGAGATTGTAAAGCATCATAATAGCGTATATTTAGATGCATCGCTGCCGGCGGCGCAATTGTATGAAAAGCTTGGCTATCAGTCAATAAAACATGAAAAGTATCCGGTTGAAAACGGTGTGGTTTTAGCATATGAGGTTATGGAAAAGAAGCTTGGTTTCGGGGAAGATCCAATATATACAAGGCGGAGCATTAGAAAATTTCAAGACAAAGCGGTGGATATGGAACAAATCATTAAAATTATCCATGCGGGCCGGTCTGCGCCCTCGGCAAAAAACAGACAGCCCTGGAAGTATATTTTGTTTACCGGTGATAAAAAGGCGGAATTATTGGAGCAGATGCGCAGGGGAATTGTTCGGGAAAAACTTGAAAAGGCAAAGCTGCCAAAATCGAAATATGGAATTCTCGATGCAAAAATCACATTGAATATTATGGAGTCTGCACCGGTGATATTACTTGTTTTAAATATTAATGGTAAAACGCCGTTTCTACAGATAGATACGGATGACAGATTTATGGAGATGAATGACTTGCTTTCTATAGGCGCGTCCGTGCAAAATATGCTGTTAATGGCTCAGCAGCTTGGTCTGGGTACGTTGTGGATAGGAAATACCTGCTTTGCGTATGATGAATTGACGGGTTATCTGAAAACGGACGCCCAACTGGTGGGCGCCGTCGCGGTGGGATATCAAGCGGAACAGCCAAGTGCAAGACCGAGAAAATCGATAACGGATATAATGGAAATCGTGTTATAACAGGAACAACAAGAGAGCGATTTTCTCGACAGGCTTTGACTGTCATTGTTCGTTGAGTAAATGATTCAGCGCTTCCTTGATTTTGGAGGAACGAACCTGAAGCGCCTGCAGCTCTGAAACGGTGTATTGCGAGATATCTACTTTACATGCCTCTTCAACAGCGTGCAGCGCCTGCTGGATGATTTCCGTAAAAACGTCATTGTTTGAGGCGGGGTGTTGATTCTTAGCCGCATAGATGCCTCGTCTGGGTATATGATAATTGGGGTCGCGGTNGATTAAATCGCGCANAGCTCCGGCATAGGTGCNGTTGGAAAAGTCCTTTCCGGATTTCTCACGTACATATGTCTTGATTTGGTCTACCGTGTGTTCGCCGCCTGAATTCAGCAGCTGTTTCATGTAATAGCGGATTTCCTCCGCGTTTGAATTAAATGTCATATGCAGCACTCCTTTCTTTTATAATTACATTATATGGAACTATTAAACAAACGTCAACTTTAAATTTCCATATTTCGATATTTTAATATTTTCAATATTTAAATACTTCAGTAAATAAATTAAAAAACCGAAAAGAAGCTGTCGGGGTAGAAAATTATCTCAACATTGACATGTCATACAAGCATATTATATAATTAATAGCTGGTATAATGTGATGTTGTATCGGAATAACAGTTTTAGAAGAGAGAATCCGTTATGGTGCCGAAGGAAATTAACAGAGAAGAATTTTTTCAATCTAAATATGATTATTATAAGGCATTCNCTTTCNGGGTNGTTATTNTTGCATGTCTTTCCAGTACGACTTTTTTTGTGTCGGACTGTCAGCTGTTCGGAAGATTTGCTATAGAAACGTTATTACCCAGAACTATTATTTTGTTGCCGATGGTCATATATCTGTTTGTTCAGCGAAGAGTAAATTCATATAAGTTTATGGTTCCGTTTACTTATCTGATTTTTCATTTGATTATGTGGAACACTATCTGGGCGATTTACTATTTGCCGGACAGGACACATGCCAGTGAAGGCTTTATTATCATGCACCTGATGTTTTTTGCAATGGGCTTTTGCGCACCGTTCCACTATTCTACTATGGCGCATGTTTTGGTAATCGCCAATATTTTGGTATCAAATTCATTTAACCATTATGCAAATCTGGATATTATGCTATCGTTAGGAATTCCCTGTGTTCTGGCAATCTGTGCGGCGCATTATTTTATGCAGAGCCTTTATGTATCTCATTATCAGACAGCGCAAAAGCTGGAGTACATATCATATTACGATATGCTGACGGGAGTATATAATCGAAATATTTTAAACAGTTTGGTAGATTCGGATACAGGAGGTTTTATGCCTTCTCTGGGGAAAAGTATATGTGTCATCATATTTGACATTGATTATTTTAAGAAAGTAAATGATACCTATGGGCATGTGAAAGGAGATACGGTGTTAAAGAAGCTTGCCGAGGTTATATGCTCCAGACTTGGCGAGAAGGATTACATGGTTCGCTGGGGTGGGGAAGAATTTATTGTGATTTTTCCGGATAAGGTTTTGAGTCAAGTGCGCGGACTTGCGGAGGAGTTTAGAAGGAGTGTGGAGGAATCGGACAATGGAGTATGCCCGATTACTATTTCCATCGGTATTGCCGCCTACGATGGTGAAAACTTCAAAGCTACAATAGATGCCGCGGATCATGCGTTGTACCGGGCAAAGGAAGGTGGAAGGAATCGGGTGGAGTGTCAGATTTAAATCACGGATCAGAAGCCGGAATTTNGCTTGCGTTTCCGTATTCTCTTCTCTATGACGTTATTCTCGGTTGATGCTGTTACCGCACCGGCAGTAATTATCCGTGAGAAGGGATATAACAGGTCAAGTGCCTGAATGGTTTGAAAATGTGCAAAATAGATAGAACTACAGAATGAGAAAAAAGTTAAATAAACAATGGCTGATAAAATAACATAGAGGTATAGCGCTATTGGATTGAAGTCTACGAGTGAGAAAAGGAGAAACAAATTGAAATCGGCAGTGAAATTATTATACGGAACAAGTAATCCGGCTAAGCTTGATTCCATGAGGAAACGGCTGGAGTCGTTGAACCTTCAAATTATAGGATTGAATGACTTGGGAAAGGCAATACCCGTTATTGAGGAGGACGGCTCTACGCCCCTTGAAAATGCCGAAAAGAAAGCGCTTGGCTATTACAAGGCGTTTGGAATGCCGGTATTTTCCTGTGACTCAGGCTTGTACATAGACGGTATCCCCGAGGAGAAGCAGCCGGGAGTCCATGTGAGAAACATTGACGGAAAATGTCTTACGGATGATGAAATGATAGAATATTATTCTACTTTGGCGGCGGAATACGGGGATTTGACGGCAAGGTATTGGAATGCAATTTGTCTGGTGGCGGACGGGCAGCATATTTATAGAGCTATGGAGGAAAGTATGGCAAGCGTTCCCTTTCTTATTACGAAGAAGCCCCACAGGGTGAGAAAAAAGGGATTCCCGCTGGACAGTCTTTCCATCGATATCAAAACGGGCAAATATTTTTATGATTTGGATGAAGAAGAAAAAACACAGGGAGCGGTAAGAGACGGGTTTTTGGACTTTTTTCAGAAAATAATGCCATTATAGGCAGATTCTCCACCATGATGGCATCGTGCAAATGGGTGCCAATCTGCAAATGGAGAGGCTTTGCGGCAGCTGTGCCGTGGAAGACAGTAATGTTTTTGGAGAAAATAAATGAACGTTACAAAGCAGTTTATAAGGTATGTATCACAAAATATATTCGGAATGCTGGGGATTTCCTGCTATATCATAGCGGATACCTTTTTTATAGCAAAGGCGGCGGGGGCAAACGGCATTACGGTGTTGAATCTGGCGCTGCCCGTTTACAACCTGATTTTTGCCATTGGTTCCATGGTGGGAGTGGGTGCGGCAACCAGATTTGCCATTCTGAGGGCGCAGAAGGAGGAGCGGGCGGAGCAATATTTTTCCAATGCCGTTTATAGCGTATGTCTGATTAGCATTATATTTATTATGGCGGGTATTTTTATGCCAGATAAGATTCTCGCCGTTATGGGCGCCGATGAGGAAATAATAGGGCTGGGAGAGGGATACACCCGGATTTTTCTGCTGTTTACTCCGTTTTTTATGTTGAATTATATTGTCAGCGCCTTTGTGCGCAACGATAATGCACCCTCCCTTGCCATGGTGGGAACGGTGGCAGGAAGCCTGTCCAATATTGTTTTGGATTATCTTTTTATGTTTCCCATGGGCATGGGGTTAGCGGGAGCGGCGCTTGCAACGGCGGCGTCACCTGTCATTAGTATGTTGATTTGCGGAGTTCATTTTTTTACGAAGAAAAATACAGTGCGCTTTGTACTCCGGAAGCCGTCTTTTGTGCTGTTAAAACAGTCCTGCCAGCTGGGGGTGTCGGCGTTTATCGGAGAGATGTCCTCGGGAGTGACAACCACGGTTTTTAATTATCTGATTTTAGAACTGGCGGGCAATATCGGTGTTGCCGCCTATGGTGTGGTGGCAAATTTTTCATTGATAGCAACGGCTATTTTCAATGGTGTATCACAAGGCTCACAGCCCCTTATAAGCAGGTATTACGGAAAGGGAGACAAGCCTTCGGTAAAGAAGCTGCTGCGGCTTGGCTTGGGAACGGCTTTTGTGATAGCGGCTTTTGTTTATGTGGCGGTATATTTGTTTACGGGTCAGCTTGTCTCGTTGTTTAACAGCGAGAATTCGCAGGTGCTTGCCGGTTATGCATGGGAGGGAATGAGGCTGTATTTTGCAGGCTTTTTGTTTGCGGGCTTTAATATTGTGGGAGCGGGCTTTTTGAGTGCGACGGAGCATTCTAAAAGTGCGTTTGTAACCTCGGTTATGAGGGGCGTGGCGGCGATTGTGGGCTGTTCCTTTTTGCTTTCTTATCTATGGGGTTTTCGGGGGGTATGGCTCTCCTTTGTGACGGCGGAAGCAATCACGGCGGTTATCACCGGATGGGCGCTGATACGTGCGGTGCGGGAGTGATTTTAGGATGTCCGCCGGAGCGGACAGAGGTATAAGTTTGAAAGAAAGGCACTTTCAAATATTGAATTAATGTCCGCCGGAGCGGATAGGGGTATAAGTTTGAAAGAAAGGCACTTTCAAATATTGAATTAATGTCCGCTGAAGCGGACAGAGGTATATTATGAAAAAGGACTTGACACAGGGTGATGTGACGAAGAGCATGCTGCTATTTGCAGGTCCTATGATTATGGGAAATCTGTTACAGCAGTTTTACAATATCGCCGATACTCTGATCGTAGGGCGTTTTTTGGGCGCCGATGCCTTGGCGGCAGTGGGAAGCGCTTATACACTGATGACATTTTTAAATTCTATACTGATTGGCTTGTGTATGGGCAGCGGAGCGTTGTTTTCCTATTATTATGGCAGAGACGACAGGGAAAAGATGAAATTTGATTTGCGGGTTTCCTTTCTTTTTATTGGGAGTCTGGCAATTTTGATTAGTGTGGGAGCGATTCTTTTAATGCGGCAGATACTTGGGCTGCTGCAAGTACCGGATAAAATATTTGCCCAGATGAGGGAGTATGTGCTGATTATTTTCTTCGGTATGTTCTTTGTTTTTCTCTACAATTTTTTTGCTTTTGCGCTAAGGGCGGTGGGAAATTCCGTTACGCCCCTGTACTTTCTTGGCGGCACGGCAATCTTAAATATTGTGCTGGATTTGGTGTTTGTGCCCGTTTTGGGGTGGAGGATTGGCGGCGCGGCTATAGCTACCGTGATAGCGCAGGCGGTCTCGGGAGTGGGAATAGCGTTTTACACTTGGATAAAGGAGCCGCATTTACGTTTCTTCAAGGGAAGGCTTGTCAGAAGACGGGGAGCGCTGGCGGAGGTGTTTCGCTTTTCTTTTGCCGCTTCGGTACAGCAGTCGATGATGAATTTCGGTATACTGATGATTCAGGGGCTGGTAAACAGCTTCGGCGCGGAGGTTATGGCGGCGTTTGCGGCGGCGGTAAAAATAGATTCCTTTGCCTACATGCCGGCGCAGGAGTTCGGAAATGCTTTTTCTCTGTTTATTTCTCAAAATTTCGGCGCGGAAAAAAAGGACAGGGTGCATAAGGGGATACGGAGCGCGGTGAAGGTTTCCATGCTGTTTTGCATTTTGGTGTCAGTGGTGGTATTTGTATTTGCAAGGTATTTTATGATGATTTTTGTGGAGCCGGGGGAGACTAAGATTATCCGTACCGGAGTTGAGTATCTTAGAGTAGAGGGGGCCTTCTATTGTGGAATTGGGCTGCTGTTTTTGTTATACGGATATTATAGGGGGATTAACAGACCGGAGATGTCACTGATACTTACGGTAATATCATTAGGAACAAGAGTTCTTCTGGCTTATTTGCTGGCACCCTTGCCGATGATTGGCGAGTGGGGGATTTGGTGGGCAATTCCCATAGGCTGGCTTTTTGCCAATGTGACGGGAATTTTATATTTGAAGAAAAAATCTGCAGAGGAGAGAGGGCTGTGAAGGTTATGGATATGAATGCAATTTTGGAGCAGGTGGACGCTTTGTATGAGGCAAATAAGGGGCCCGAGGCAGAGAAGGTGATGCAGGCGGGGATCAGGCAGGCAATTGGGGAGCAGAATGATGCCTGTCTTTTGCAGCTTCTCAACGAGCTGATGGGTTACTATCGGGAGACGAGCCAAGTGGAAAATTCCTATCAGATTGCGGAACAGGCGATTTCTTTGGCGGAGAGGATGGGGCTTATGGATTCCATTCCCTACGCCACCACGCTGTTGAATGCGGCAAACGCTTACAGGGCGGGCGGCAGGCTGAAGGATTCTCTGGAATTATACCTGCAGGTACGAGAGGTGTACGACAGAACCCTGTCGGGAGACAATATGCTGATAGCAAGCTTTGAAAACAATTTGAGCCTGTTGTATCAGGAGATGGGAGAGTTCGGAAAGGCAAAGGAAGCGCTCTTAAAAGCACTGCCCATCGTGGAGGCAAAGGATGCGGATTTTGAGGTGGCAGTCACCTACACCAATCTTGCGGGCACTTGTATGCAGCTTGGAGAAGAGGAGGAAGCCCGTGATTATGCGCTAAAGGCAATCGAGGGCTTTGAGACAATGCAGGTGGCGGATACCCATTACTGCGCGGCATTATCCGCACTGGGAACCTATTACCACAGCAAAAGCAAGTATGTGCAGGCGGCTGAGGTGTTTGAAAAGGCGCTTGCTATCATGGAGCAAAATCCCGCGAGGACGGATTATTATTATCGCCTGAAGGAGAGGCTTGCGGCGTGCAGGAGGGCGCAGGAAGCGGAAAAACAGACTGTGCCGGAAATAGCGGAGGAGACAACTGGGAGTGCAGACGGTGAGACGGCACAGAGAATGCCGGAAAAGGAAAGGACGGTAGGACAGGAAGTGTCGGAAGAAGCGGAGTCTGGCATGGAGGCGGCAGGAAATAAGGAAGCGCAAATGGAAAAAAAAGGCGTGGGTCTAGGCTTGAGCAGGCGATATTTTGAAGCCTTCGGAAGACCAATGCTTGAAAGGCAGTTTGGGGATTATACGGGCAAAATCGCGGTGGGGCTTGCGGGCGAGGGTTCGGACTGCTTTGGTTATGACGATAAGATTTCGGCAGACCACGACTATGGACCGGATTTCTGTCTGTGGGTGACTGAGGAAACCTATGAAGAAATAGGGGAGGCGTTAGAGCAGGCATATGCCGGGCTTCCGGAGGAGTTTGAGGGCTATCAGCGCACGGTATCGGAGCACGGTAAGGGAAGACGGGGCGTTGTACGGATTTCCGATTTTTACAAAAAATTCCTTCAGACGGATAAATGGGAGGAAATCAACTGGCAGCAGGTAGAGGACAGCGCCTTGGCGGCAGCCGTAAACGGAGAGGTGTTCCGTGACGAAGAGGGTATTTTCACGGCAATGCGGGAAAAGCTAAAGGAAGGATATCCCCTGCAGGTGCGTTACCTGAAAATAGCGGATGCCGCGGCGAGATTTTCCCAGAGCGGACAGTATAATTTTGCGAGAATGTATCAGAGAGGCGACAGGCTTACCGCCGGACTTATGTTAACTGACTGCATCAGAGAGGCTATGAAGCTGCAGCATTATATAGAAGGAACCTATCCACCCCACGATAAATGGCTGTATCGCAGTATGCTTGAATCGGAGGGCGGAAGAGCGCTGAGCGCCTTGTTAAAGAAGCTGTTCAAGGCTGCGGGCGAGGAAATGCAGGCTTGCGGGGAAGAACTGTCCGCCGGAGGAGTACAGGACGTGGGTAAAGAGCAATCGGACGAGAGTAAAGCTGCAGCCTGTATGCGGGAAACACTGTATGGGCAGGCGGCTTCATGCCGGCGGACGCTCTCTGTTATGGAAGAGATTGCAGCCTTTTTGATAAAGGAGCTTTATGAAAAAAGCTTTATCAGCGACACGGAAAATTATTTGGATGCCCATACCAAGGAGCTGGTTTATAAGGCTTCCATAGCGGGAAAAAGCTGTGAGGAGCTGGCGAAGGAGATTGCCGGACTGGAGTTTGAAGCCTTTGACAAGGTTCGCAACGTGGGCGGGCGCGCCGAGTGCCAGAATGACTGGGCTACATTTTCCATTATGCGGAAAAGTCAGTATCTCACATGGAATCACACCATGCTTTTGCAATATTTGTATGATTTTTCCGGAGAATATTACCGGGGCCATAATTTAATCGAAGAAAAATACGGACGTATGATGGAGAGCACGGCGCCACAGGAGTATGAGCAGATGAAGAAGTATTTTCCGGCGCTCTCCGAGGAAAAGAAGGCTATTATTGAACAGATTGTGCATATGCAGGTGGCATGGATGGAGGAGTTTTCCGCGGAATATCCCAGTTTGGCAGACAATGCAAGAAGCGTGCACAGCTACGATGATAACCTGTACAATACCTCCTATGAAACTTATTTGAGGGGAGAAATCAGTACCTACTCCGACAAGATGCTGGAGCTTTACGGCAGATATGTGGTGGATTACGCAAGGGCAAATAAAAATCTTACCTATGACATTATGACAAACAGCGTGCATATGTACGGTTATGAGAGTCTGGAGGCGGCTGAAAAATTTCTGGGCAGATAGGAGCGCACAGGTAAGGCACAGTATCATTTGCCGCAGCAGGGTTTTATGGCGGATTGTGTCTTGACGGAGACGTATAAGATGGCGCACCGGAAAGACGGCGCAGAAAAAAGATGGCTAGGCAGGGTTTCACGGGTATATGATTGTGAAACGGATAATGTCAGGGAAAATGCATATTCTAATCCTGTACTGTAAATGTATCAGTAAGAAGGAGAGTGTGCTATGAATGTGAACGGAACACCTGACGACGGACTTGCCTTTACGCAGCTGCCTCTTGGCCTCGGAATGGCATTGGCGATGAATGAGCCTGCCATGAGCAGGTATGCAGGTCTTACCGAGACGGAAAAGGAGCATTTGATTCTCCGGTGCAAGGACGCCCGCTCCAAATCGGAAATGCAGAGAATTGTAAACTCTCTGGCAACGTATGGAGATGTGGAACAGTTGCTTTCGGGGGATGATACAGGAAGGAACAGTATGTTTTAAGCAAGCATGTAGTATGGCTGCTATAAAGGATATTTATAGACGGAGGCTGATTAACACCAGCCTCCGTCTATCGTTATAATCTGACCGGTCATGTAATCGGGGGCTTTTGCCGTCTGCAGTACAAGCGCGGCAACCTCCTCGGGGCTGCCTATACGGTCTGCAGGAATCTCGGATATTAAGGTTTCCATATCTTCTGCGGAAAAGCAGGAATTCATGGAGGTGTCAATCATGCCGCAGGCAATGGCATTGACCTGTATATTGCTGGGAGCAAGTTCCTTGGCAAGCGCTTTGGTAAAGGCGTTTAAGCCGCCCTTGGAGGCAGAGTAAGCCACCTCCATGGAAGCGCCTGCAGTTCCCCAGACAGAGGAGATGTTGATGATTTTCCCGGAATGCTTCTTTAACATAAGGGGTATGCTNTATTTACAGGTNTAAAAGNAGGAGTCCAAATTCACGTTCATTATGCGGTGCNATTCTTCAACNGACANATCGGCGAGAANCCNTANATGGGAGATACCGGCATTNTTTNCCAAAANANCNAANTNGGTNATTTGTGAAAAAAGCTGTTCCACCTGAGCCGGGTCTCCCATATCCGTCCGGATGGCGTTGCATTCGATATGATAAGCTTCGGAGAGGTAACAGGATAATTTTTCCAGTTCCGCAATAGAGCGTCTGCAGGTTAAGAACAGGCGGCAGCCCTCTTTGGCGAAAGCTTCCGCCACGGCGCTGCCGATGCCCCGGGAAGCGCCTGTGATAAGAACGGTTTTGGAAGAGAGGTTATCAAACATAGTAAAAACTCCTTCAAAATGGTAATATAATGGTTGACTTATCTTTTAAGTATATCATTGGATGCCTTGCTTTTCCACCCTAAAACTGCTACACTGAAATATACTGGCAGTAGTTTTGGGGTGAATCTTAATTTGTTCACTTCCGGGTTTGGGTATGCGCTGTATCCGCAAACCGGTAATATGTGTAGTCTCAGCAGGACTGAGTTATGAAAAGCAGCGCAGAAATGAGGGTATATATGTACGATTTGATTATTATCGGTTCGGGACCGGCGGGGCTTTCGGCGGCTGTCTACGGAAAGAGGGCAGGGCTTGATTTGCTGGTGCTTGAGAGAAATCCCATGAGCGGAGGACAGGTGCTTAACACCTATGAGGTGGACAACTATTTGGGAATGCCCGGCATTAACGGTTTTGATATGGGTATGGAATTCAGAAAGCACGCGGATAAGCTGGGAGTTTCCTTTCAAGAGGCGCAGGTGCTTTCTGTCAGTGATAACGGTGACAGTAAGACTGTGCACACGAAAGAAGAAGATTTTCAGGCGAAGACGGTAATTTTGGCAGCGGGGGCAGAACATGCTCATTTGGGAGTGCCCGGAGAAGAGGAGTTGTCCGGCATGGGTGTATCCTATTGCGCGACCTGTGACGGGGCATTTTTCCGCAATAAAACCGTTGCCGTGGTGGGTGGCGGCGATGTGGCGCTAGAAGACGCTATTTATTTGGCGCGTACCTGCGAGAAGGTTTATCTGATCCACAGAAGAGACGAGCTGAGAGGAGCCGTTGTTTTGCAGGAGGAGTTAAAAGCGCTGCCCAATGTGGAGATACGATACAGTCATGTAGTGACCCGGATTCAGGGAGAGGATATGGTGGAGTCGGTGGGGATAAAGAATCTGAAGAGCGGCGAGGAGAGCACGCTGCCATTGGCGGGAGTGTTCATTGCGGTGGGAATTCATCCCAATACCGAGCTTTTACAAGGGCTTACGGCATGTGACGAGAGCGGATACATTTTGGCGGGAGAGGACGGAGCCACAGAGGTTCCGGGTATTTTTGTGGCAGGAGATATTCGCAAGAAGCCTTTACGACAGATTGTGACAGCGGTGGCGGACGGCGCCAATGCGGCAGTCAGTGCGGAAAATTATTGCCGGCTATAACACAATTCTTAAGAAATCCGAAATATATATGAAAAAAATATTTACAAAAAATAAAGAGAAAAAAATGATTTTTTTTGGAGGTATTGCTGTAAACCGCCATAAATACTAGGATTTTGGGCATTGCTCCAAATTATTCCTATAGTTGACAAATGGCTTAGAGAGTGTTATCTTTATATTAACATTTAACAAATTTGTAACAAATATTTCTTATAGATAAGACTTTAGGAGGCTATTATGTTCCGGAAAACAGCAAAAATGACAGCCTGTGCTTTGGCGGCAGTCCTTGCTTTTCAAACGGCGGGAATAACGGCAGATGCGGCATCGGTATTACCAAGCGGCGGCGTTGATTTAACCATTGCAAAAGGCGTTAAGCTGGAAAGTATTACAAACGACAGTACGATTAAGTTGGAGTCGATTATAGAAAATATAGATTTGCCCGTGACAGCGCAGGAGCCTGAAAAGCCAAGCGAGGAGGATATTTTCCGCAATCTGGTGATAGCACAGGTAAATGATTATGTGAATGTACGAAGCATGCCCAGTGAAGAGGGAGATATAATCGGTAAGCTTTATGATGATTCCGTAGGAACCTTTCTCGCCGAAGAGAACGGCTGGTATCAGATTCAGTCCGGTTCCGTGACAGGATATGTAAAGGCCGAGTATTGCGTTACCGGTGAGGCGGCAATAGAGCTTGCAAAACAGGTGGGTACCAGAATTGCAAAGGTGACTACCACGACCTTGAAGGTTCGCACGGAGCCCGGCTTGGAGGCGTCCGTCCTCGGTCTGGTTCCCATCGACGACGAGCTGGTGGTTTCGGATGAGACGGAAGGCTGGGTCAAGGTTGACGTAGAGGAGGGTATCGGCTGGGTATCCACTGACTATGTAGAGCTGCACACCGAGTTTGTCCAAGCCGAATCAAAGGAAGAAGAAGAGAAGCGTCTAGCCAAGGAAGCCGAGGAGAGACGCAAGGCGAGAGAAGCGGCTGCTGCCAAGGCTGCAAAACAGCAAAGCACAACTGCAAACAATTCGGTTCAGCAGACGGCTCCTGTTACTGTTGAAGGCGGCAGTGAAATGGGCGCTGCGGTGGCTGAGTATGCATTACAGTTTGTAGGGAACCCTTATGTATATGGAGGAACCAGCCTTACGGAGGGAGCCGATTGTTCGGGCTTTGTAATGAGCGTGTATGCTAATTTCGGAGTAAGCCTGCCTCACTCTTCTTCGGCAGACCGTAAGCAGGGTTCTGCCGTAGACGGTTTAAGTAATGCCCAGCCCGGTGATTTGATTTGCTATTCGGGTCACGTGGCATTATATATCGGCAACGGTCAGATAGTGCATGCGTCCACCAGTAAGACAGGTATTATCGTATCAAAGGCGGACTACAAGAAAATTTTGGCAATCAGAAGAATTTTCTAGTTAAATTAGATAAGACAAAAAAATATAAAAATCGTCATACTTTTTAGCGAAGGTATGGCGATTTTTTTGCGGTGATGCCGATGCTGCTTCCGGGTATTGGAGCATTTTTTCTCACTCATTTCTCTCAACAATAATATTACGAGACAAGCACATATCGGTATGGAGGCAACGGCAATTACGCTTAGGGAAGCATTTGATAAAAGCGTAGCAGGCGATTATAGTATAGACGAAGCCGGCAATCTTTGGAAGGGCAGTCAATTTAATGTTTCTGCGGCAACAGAGTTGGTTGATTCGGTTAAGCATAATACAGGCTATGAGGTTACCCAGATTGTATCCGCAATGACAGACAATATGGTGACATTGAATGAAGTTGCAGCAATTTTGAAGGACNAATCCAAGGCTTTTGAGATTTAAAAANAATAAATGCCCCAATTTGTCGAAATATTGGAGTCGGGAGAAATGCACGG
>WFLY01000196.1 GCA_009177215.1 Bacillota bacterium | reverse complement strand
TAAATTGGAAAAACATAAAGTTTAATTTTTCTTATTTGGTTGGTATTGAAGTTTTTAGAAATTATTTTAGTGATGCAAGTTATACAACTGAGTGTGGAGATTTTGAATTTCAATTTTATATTTTTGATTTAGAAGCAAAAGATACAAAATATATTTTGGACGACGAAGAGGACAAAATAGTAAAAGAGCATAGAATATATCTTTATCGAGACAAAGTACGTGTATTGCCATATGGTGATTCAGATGATGATTGGCTGAAAATAGATATGATGCGTGGAACAAAAAGCGCGGGAATGTTTTTAAGTAATGATCAAGTTGTAGGTTGTGTTGATATTTCACAAAAGAAGAATCCTTTATTGAGAGACAAGACAAATAGAGAGGGTTTAATTGATGAAGGAAGGGCGTTGGATGATTTTATCAATTTGTTACAAGTTTTATTGCGGTATTTCAGAAAAGTTTTATATGCACAATACTTGATTGATAAAGGAAAACGAGCAGAGATTGTTAATATTAAAGAGGGAAAACCTTTAGATATTATTGAAAATGTTAAGAAAAAGACATCACAAGATGAAAATACACAAAAATTACTTGATTCGTTTGAAAAGAGTTATAAGTATGAAAAGGAAGTGTATGCCGACAGAATAAGAAAAACAGAAAATTTGGCAGCAGTTGGATTGTCGGTTGAAACAGCATCTCACGATGTGATGATAGTGTTAAAAAAAATACTAGCACAAATACACCAAATTATTGATGACTTGGGTTTAGATGGAATGGTTGATAAGGATAAGCTGTTAGAACAAATGACTTCTTTGGAAAGTAGTATGAATTTGGTTTATACACAAATGAAAGACATTCGTTTACTTTTCCCGGCAGCGAAGACAAGGGTGAAAGGTATATCGGTTTTAGAAACATTAGAGAAAGTAAATCGATTATATATGAGACCGTTTCAACAAAATGAAATTGAAGTATCGCAATCTGATTTAAATGGGGATATGATAATAAAGGCTACAGAAGCAGTATTATTACAGGTGTTTATAAATTTATATGATAATGCAATGTATTGGCTAAAAACTATTTCGTCAGATAGAAGAATTCAAATATGTGTTGATGCAGAGAAACGATTGATTATTTTCTCTGATAATGGTCCAGGGATTAAAAGTGAGTCTATACCATATGTGTTTGAAGCATTTTATTCTGAAAAAGCAGAAGATGGTAGGGGGCTAGGTTTATATATAGCACAGCAACTTTTAAACAGATACAATTATGGTATTGAGATTATAGAGAATGAAGAAGAAAAAATACTATCGGGAGCTAATTTTTGTATTAAATACATCGAGGAGGAATAGAAGTGGAAGTAAGGAAACTTTTTTCAGGAATAGCTGTTATTATAGACAATGAGGTTGACGAAAAAGAGACACCTATTTACAAGATTCGAAAAAATATTGTTAATAGTAATATTCCGGTTGTCGCATATAATAATATACCATCTGCCAAGATAGTGGAATCATTTAAAAATGTTTCTTTTATTATTTTGGATTGGAATTTCTTGGATGAACCTATCGGTGAAGCCGATGAGGCGTTAAAGGGATTGATAGGGGCATCAGAATTGAAAAATCAGAAACAAGAAGAATTAATTGATTTTATTAAATTATTATTGAATGAATTGTTCGTTCCAATTTTTGTCTTTTCGGGAGTGGATATTAGTGAAGTAGAAGATATACTGAGTGAAAAGGGATTATACAACAAAGG
>WFLY01000086.1 GCA_009177215.1 Bacillota bacterium | reverse complement strand
AAGTTATATATTAGACACGAATCCTGAATACATTTACATGCTGGAACATCAGGTAAAGACTGTGATAACGGTATTGAAAGATTTTTCACAGGTTGAGGAGGAGATGCTTAAAATTTCTATTTATTTTCAGAATGGAATCCCCAAGGAGGCTGAGATGTATTTCCGTGAAAAATATGGACAAAGACTGTTGGTATTGGAAAGCGGTAACGGTTGGTTGGATTTTATGCCTATTCAGAGCGGCAAAGGAAGCGCTTTGAAGGTTTTGTCTGAGGAAATGGGCTTTGATCTGTTAAAGACAGTGGCATTTGGAGACAGTGAAAATGATATCAGTATGCTTCAAACAGCCGGTGTGAGCTACGCTATGGACACTGCGTCTAAGCAGGTACAGGCAGCAGCCGATATGGTATGTAGCTGCGTGGAGGAAATTTTGGAAAGCGCGTTGGAGAAGGAGGAGTAATTATGGATTTGGAGAAGACACAGGAGCAGAAGAAGCAGCTTGAGGAGGCTTTACAGGTTTTGCGGCGCTATATCTATGCTTTGGCAGAGCAGGCGGGTGAAACACAAGGATATGCCTCACAGCTGTGGAGCCGGCTAGAGAAATCCGGCGGCGTGCTACAGGAGCTTGCTTATTATCATGACTATGGTAAGTTTTTGTGTAAATATCAAGTGTCAGGATATACTTTGGCGGATATCTTGGTGTGGCAGGTAGACCATTTTAAGGCGTATATGGACAGACCTTTGGATATGAATCGCTATCATCGTGAAAAGCTTTTGCTTTCAGCCTTTGATATTATGCTGAAAATGGAGGAAGACCCAGTACCTTATGTATCAAAAATGAGCAGTGAGACGGGAACGGATTTTGTGGGAAAATTTAAGGAATACTAGACAGAAAAATCACAAACCACCGAAGATGCTATGTTTATGGTTTGAAGAAATTCATATTAGCAATGGAGAAAATGTAATTTTATGAATTGGTGCAGGACAGATTGGAATGGCTATTGCAGGCTAATTGTGACGGCACGGGGTATTAGTGAAAACCTCGTGTCATTTAAAATTGCCATGATACAATTAAAGCGCCTTCAGGGGGAAACCTGAAGGCACTTTAATTGTGTAAAAGGGGAATTTTTTCCGGAAATCCACTTATAAGCGACACGGTATCTCAACCGTGTAACTACAATATACATTATAATTTGACATATGTCAACCCCTTTTTTCAAAAAAATCCAAATTTTTTATTTTTTATTTTTTTATGTGTAAAAGGGTTTCCGAAACGGTATAAACGCTTGCTTTAATAAAAGATATTAGGTCATTTAAGTGATGTGTATCCGGACATATGGACAAAACTTTGAAATTGTGCAAATTGAACTGTGGAAATACAAGATTTTTTGTTGAAACAAAAAAAGTATAGGTGTATAATATAAATGTTTGTTTTCAACCTGTGAAAAATATTAAAACAGAGCGGCACAAGTTGATAAAAAGAATAAATAGGAGAACGGAAATGGGAGAAGAAAATGTAAAAAAAGCGTCGGGATGGCGCAGTAACAAGTGGGTTCGTGCAGCGATTCCTGCACTGCTGCTTCATTGCAGTATCGGTACGGTTTATTGTTGGTCTATTTTTAGTGAGGACATTGCCAAGCATATCGGATTTACCAAGGGTGCAACCGAGTGGGCGTTCAGCTTTGCTATCTTTTTTCTGGGTATGTCTGCGGCATTCCTTGGAAATGTTGTTGAGAAGGATATTCATAAATCCTCGCTGATTGCGGCAATCTGCTTTGCGGCAGGTATGGCAGGCACGGGCTTCTTTATTTATTATGGCGGTTTACATAAGGGAAGCGTTTTGGCGCTTATAGGAATTTATGTATGCTATGGTTTTATTATGGGTATCGGTCTGGGAACAGGATATCTGTCACCGGTTAAGACATTGATGCTTTGGTTTAAGGACAGAAAGGGTCTTGCCACAGGTCTTGCCGTAGCGGGCTTTGGCGCCGCTAAAGCGATTGCAAGCCCCATTATGCAGGGTATGCTCGATAATCTGGGTGAGGGCGGTATTTATAAGATGTTCTTCATTCTGGCGGTAGTTTATTTTGTTATGATGTTTGTAGGTCATCTTCTGCTCAAGAAGCCTGATGGCTGGCATGAGCCAAAGACCAAGGATAAGAGTCAGGGTGTTATGGCTGTTATCAAGACAAAGCCTATTGCCAACTATATCGGTATCTGGCTGATGTTTTACATTAATATTACCTGTGGACTTGCTCTGATTTCTCAGGAGAAGATGATTGTAAAGTGTATAGGGCTTGCCGGCATGGTGGGAATTATCTCTACGATATCCGCTATCTTCAATGCGGGCGGACGTCTCGGCTTTTCCGCATGGGCTGATACCATGAAGGACAGAAATACCATATACAAGCTTATTTTTATTCTTTCCATTGTATTTACCGGAATTGTGCTTTTGACAAGTGGTATTAAGAACGGAGAGGGCAATATGCTCTTGACTGTTTTGGTATTGGCTTTGATTTTCGTTGTGAATGCAGGATACGGCGGAGGCTTCTCCAATGTGCCTACCTTGCTTTCCGACCACTATGGAATGGGAAGCATCAGTGCGATTCATGGAATTACTTTGTCGGCATGGGGGTTTGCGGGGCTTACCGGTAATCAGATGGCTTCATGGATAGTAAATACCTTTGGTGAGCCTGTTGAGATAGAACATGCATTGGCAGATGGCACCGTGGAGATTCTGACAGTAAATCCNNCNGGGCAATTATCAATTTGTATTGTATGCTACTATAGCATTATACATTATCGCGCTGCTTATCTGTCTGATTATGGTAAAACCCACAGACAAGGCTTTGGCTGCAAAACAGGCTAAAAAGCAAGGAAAATAATTTAAAAAATAAAGCTTAGGATTTAGTAGAGAAAATAGAAATACAGGCGCATCGGTTTTAATATAACCGATGCGCCTGTATTTTTATCCTGTCGAATTAAGAGAGAGGACTGCCCTTGATAAATGCAATTTCACGCTCAATAGTTTCGGGTATGGAATTTTTATCGCTTTTAAGCTTTTGTACTACTAATTCAAAGTGATGCAGACGCTGTACGGTGCGGTTTTTGCGCTGGTTTAAAAGCTCCGTATAAAGAGGGTTCTGGGTTAGCGATTCACATATTTGATTGGAAAAGGGGCAGTAGGTAAATAAAATTTGCCTTGCCACTTTATTTAATCTGGGAGAGCCGTTGCCCTCAAAAAGTATCCAAATGGTGTAATCCCGGACAAACATTTCCTTGAAGCTGTTCTTGGCGCGTTGTAAGCTGGTACGGATACGCTCCTTGGCATCGGAGGTAAGATCGCGGTTTTTCTTATAAAACTGTATATAATCAAAGTATTCGCTGGTGAGCGAGCGGTCTCTTACATCATTCCAACGACCACCCTGAACACGCTTGCACATTTCCCATCTGAATTCTCCGGTCAATCGGATAAAGGATGTAGTTAAATCTTCCAGATGGAAAATGGAAAATACCATTCTTCCCGGGCTGTTACGATGCTTTCCTTCTATTTCCTGCCACATAACGCCGCGGATGCCCACATTGGGCATTAATATAATGTCCGGCATATATTCCATGTGTATGGTCTCCTTGCCTAAAACATTAAAATTCTCGGTGTCCATAGTTTCCCGGTAAAAGGCTGAATAATCCACTTTTTTAACCAGCTCTATTGCTGTGCTTAAACGGGAGACGGTAATCAGCGCCTCATCCAAAGATTTGAGGACATTGTCGGCATAAAACAAGGGGCAGAAAGTAGTAATGCGCCCAAAGGTCATTTTATTTACAAGCGGGAACATATTGTTTAGCTCATAATTGACCTTGCTCATGGAATCATTTTCCAATTCCCTAAGCTGTGCATCGGAGAGCTGACCGCTTGCCTTCTGCTTGTGTATGAAATCGAAATAGTCTGCTTCAAATTCATTGCGGCTGGGTACCTTGCGCCCCTGATAAATTGCCATCAGCCAGTCGTAAAAGGTGTATACGCCAAATTCGCTGCGCTCCTTCAAAGTATCGGCAAGATTGTAAAGCGATACGGCATTTTTTTCCCCGGCAAGCTCCTCGTCCACATATCCGAAATATAAAAACATGCGAACCGGCATAGGGATGGAAGGCTCCGAAAGGGTGCGCTCAAAAAGTGTGGAATATAGAACATAAAATTCTTCTGTAATCTTCTTGCGGAGTGCGTAGCTTTCATTATCTGTTGCCGATTTGTCGGTAAGCTTCTTAAAGCTATGCACATGCTGACGGAAGGAGGGCGCTATTTCCAAATCGGAACCTGCAAAATCCAAGATGGTATTGAGGGAGTTTGTAAGCTCTGTGGTGATGTCTGTGTTGTCGTCAGCGTTATCGGTCGCCTCCTTTTTGGCATCTAAACGGACAATGTGTTGCCGGAAGTTGTCAATACGTTGGGCATAAATTGTCTTATTGGCAATGGGAAGAATCTCAGAATGAGAAATCATACGGTTGATGTCTTCGGAAATTGCAGCAATATCGTCACAATCCTGTCCCAGTTTATAATAAAGCGAGGTATAAAATTCAAATAAGTCATTGCCGGATTCGCTAAAATAACATGCGGACAAGCGCTGCATGTATTGGTACTGTTCTTCAAGACCCAAATAGGTCTTTCTGAAATCCAGACTGCATTTTCGAAGAAGTCCGAGCGAAACGGAAGCCTCTTGAACAATACTTTTAAAATTGTCGGAGGCATAAATCCGGGAGAGCCCCATATAAAAGCCGTTCAACCACAGGTCGGGAAGCTCTTCACCAAGGAAGGCATTCAATTCTTCCGAGGCTTCAATATTGCGGGGCTGTATGCGGTAACGGTTGCACAGCGCCACATATTTTTCGTAATCTGTAATCAAATCATGATAGAGAGTATTGCAATAAGGTTCTGAAATAGCGCTTTTTTCAAAGAGGACATTAATCTGGCGAAAGGCAGATAATAGGAACAATCTGGCAACATCGGGATGTTTTTGCAGTAAATCGCCCAAAGCCTCCATATTAGTCAGGGAATAGGTTAAAATGTTAGTATCCTCTAAAGTAATATAGTTTAATATATGAATTTCCGAGCATATTTCGCATATGCCGATAACATCGCCTTTTCCAAGCTGGTACTCTCCTCCGGGATAGGTGACCTTTACCCGCCCCTTTGTTATTAAATGCAATGCTGTCATCGGTTGACCACACTTGTACACAATTCTCGATTTTTCTAATGTTATGCCTGCCATAATATACCTCTATACTTTGCTTTTGAATAATATAATTATAGTATACAACAAAATTTCAATAAAGTATATGGATAAGTACATGAAATTTTCTGCTGTACTTTTAATAAAAATGTGATAAAATAAAAATACATATGTGTCATTTTTTGTAAAGGTAGGTGTTATCATGGTTCAAACAACGGAATACCGACAGGAGTTGGTACAAGGATATAAACAGATAGTGGTTCCGCTTTTGCGTTATCTGCCATGGTTGGAGAAGAATGCAGGCAAGGCGGGCAGTACAAATTATCATGGGCAGGGTTTCACGGAGCATTCC
>WFLY01000020.1 GCA_009177215.1 Bacillota bacterium | reverse complement strand
GAATGGAATGAGAACAGGTGCGTGGAATGGGAGCTTCTTGAAGTACCGGAGCATAAGGGTATCGCCACCCTTATGAAAACCCTGAATCATATATATCAGAACAATAAGGCATTGTATGTGCTGGATAACTCTGTGGACGGCTTTGAATGGATTAACAATATATCTGCAAACGACTGTTATTTGAGCTATGCCAGAAAGGGAATTGATAAGGAAGACACTCTTTTGGTGGTTGCAAATTTTGCGGGTATTCCGCAGGAAATCACTACAGGAGTTCCCTTTGACGGAAAATATAAGGAGATTTTAAATACCGATGCCAAGGAATTTGGCGGAAGCGGTGTAGTGAATTCCCGCATAAAAACTGCAAAGAAAAGTGAGTGGGATGACAGACCTGACTCCGTTACTGTGAAGCTGGCTCCGTTGTCTTTAAGTATTTTGCAGTATGTTCCTTATACGGAGGAAGAATTGAGAAAGGCGGCGGTGAAATCCGCGGCACAGCAGACGGCGGCAAAATCCGTGGCACAGAAAAAGGCAGCTGATTTGGCAGAGGAGAAAAAGGTTCCAGAGAAGTCAATGTCTCAGGAAAAGTCTGCGGCACAGCAAAAGTCAGCTTTGAAGGCGGTATCACGAAAAAAATCCGCGAAGACAGAGACGGTGAAGTCAGATAAGGGCGAGGGCAAACAATTTGCCAATCCGGCAACAATCGAACAAACAGACAATATAAAAACGGGAAGGCACAAATAACAATGAGGAGCATATATATATCCGGTTTCCCGGGAAGATTGGAAGCCTTTTTTCAAAAAAACAGCTTTCTTGAGGAGCTTCCCAGTAAAATATTACAGCTAGGAGTGCGCGTGCTGTTGGCGCTGCTTATTTTCCTGATTGGCGTGCAGCTTGTCAAGCTTGTGCGGAAAATTATCCGCAAATCCATGGAGCGTGCCCATGTGGAAACAGGGGCAGTTCAGTTTGTGGATTCCTTTGTGAAGGCGGCATTGTATGTGATACTGGTATTTTTCATTGCCTCTTTCCTTGGAGCGGATGCGGCGAGTATTGTGGCGCTTTTAGGCTCGGCTGGTGTTGCCGTTGGTCTGGCGGTGCAGGGAAGCCTGTCAAATCTTGCGGGAGGTGTTTTAATTCTTTTACTAAAGCCCTTTAAGGTGGGAGATTATATTATTGAAAATGCCGGTAAGCAGGAGGGAACCGTCTCGGAAATACAGATTTTTTATACCAAGCTTGCGACGCCGGATAATCGTGTGATTGTACTGCCCAACGGTACACTGGCAAACAATAGTTTGGTAAATGTGACGGCGGCAGAATTCCGCAGGTTGGATATCAGTATCAGCATATCCTATGATGCCGATATCAGACAGGCGAAGGAGGTGCTGCAAAAGGTTTTGGAGACGGACATTGCAGCCAAAAAGGATATGGAGATGCGGGTGTTTGTAAATGAGCTTGCCGCAAGCAGTGTGGATTTGGGAGTGCGATGTTTTTTGGATAAAGAGGATTATTGGGAGGGCAAGTGGCGTATTACGGAGAATTGTAAGTATGCTTTGGACGAGGCGGGTATTACCATTCCATTTCCTCAGATGGATGTGCATTTGACAGGGGGTTGAAAAAGTTCTGTAACAGTTCCGTCATGCCATTCATAAGTTGGCAGAATTTACATCTTTGCTGATTATTCAAGTGTCTGGCCGCCAACTTATTTCATTTAGGGCGTTCGCCCTATGGGAATAAATGTGCAATTTGTCCTTATTGAGCAAGCTCCCACGATCAAATTGCACATTTATTCCCGCATGACAGAAATGTTGCAAAAATTCTAAAATTTTAACAAATTCCTTGTTGCAAAAATGGATAAGAACATATATAATACATTTAGTCGTTTTGATGCGGCTGAATGTATCTTGCTGAAATAGCTCAGTTGGTAGAGCACTTCACTCGTAATGAAGGGGTCGTGGGTTCGAGTCCCATTTTCAGCTTTTGGTAAAAACGATAAACACGGTAGCCTGCCGTGTTTATCGTTTTTTATAATACTTTGCGGATGCTTTGGGTCGCATTAGCTTCCCATGTGTTTTTTCAGACGGTATTCCACTCCTTGTATCGCCTTATAAAAGACGAAAGCGATAATGCACAGGATGATGACGCTGGTAATGACAAGATTGAGCTGAAATACCTGTGAGCCGTAGATGATAAGATAACCCAGTCCTTGTCTGGCGGCAAGGAATTCCCCGATAATTACACCTACCAGCGCAAGACCGATATTGACCTTGGAGGTGGAAAGCAGGGTGGGCAGGCACCCCGGCAGTACTACCTTGCGGAACACGTCTCGCTTGCTTCCTCCAAGAGTGTAAATCAGTGTGATCTTTTCAGGGTCGCATTGCCTGAAGCCGGTGTAAAAGCTGATGATGGAGCCGAAAAGCGCAACGGAAATGCCCGCTACTACTATGGTTTTCATACCCGTTCCCAGCCATACGATAAAAAGAGGCGCCAACGCCGACTTAGGGAGACTGTTTAAGATGACAAGATAAGGCTCCAGCACTTCGGAGAGTCTGCTAGAGTGCCATAGCAGGGTGGACACCACAAGGCTTATGATAAATACAAGCAGAAAGCTGATTATGGTCTCACCCAGAGTGATGCCGATATGCCAGAATAGATTGTTTTCGGCACACAGCTTTACAAATTGAAGTACCACACGGCTGGGGCTGGAAAAAAAGAAGCTGTCAATCATTCCAAGATTGGCAGTAACCTCCCATAAAATCAGAAAAACAAACATTATCAAAAAGCGGTAGGAGGTAATGAGCCGCCTTTGTCGTCTGCAAATTGTTACAAACTGTTCCTGCTTGGATAGCTCAGTTGAATGATTATTCAATGGTCAATTCCTCCCATAATTGATTAAAATAGCCGGAAAATTCAGGTGCGTTTCTTGCCGCTAAAGGAGAATTATCCTGAAGCGTCAGGTGGATTTCCATTTCCTTTTTCACCGTTGAGGGTCTGGGGGAGAGGACAATAATGCGGTCGGCAAGACTGATTGCTTCCGATAAATCATGAGTAATGATGATCATGGTTTTTCCGGTATTGCGGATAAGGTGGCAGATATCGGCGGACACCATCAGTCTTGTCTGATAATCCAGAGCGCTGAAGGGTTCATCTAACAGTAAAAGCTGTGGGTCGAGAGCAAGGGTGCGGATCAGTGCCGCGCGCTGCTTCATTCCTCCTGAAAGCTCACTGGGGCGTTTGTTCTTAAATTTATCTAAATCATAGTCAAAGAGGAGCTGATTTACATAAGAAAGCCGTTCCTCTGTCATCATATGATTGATTTCCAGACCGAGGATCACGTTTTTGTACACGTTTCTCCATTCCAGAAGGTGGTCGCGCTGCAGCATGTAGCCAACACGGGGATAATGCAGGGAACCGTCGGGGTTATTTACCAGAATAGTTCCCTCCTCCGGCGTAAGCAGCCCTGCAATAATAGACAGCAGAGTGGATTTACCGCAGCCGCTTGGCCCGACAATTGCAACAAATTCCCCTTCTTTCACATGGAAGGAGATGTTTTTCAGGGCTTTGGTTTCTCCCTGTAGCGCATGATAGGAATAACCGATATTTTTTAGTTCAAGGATATTTTGCATGAAAAACAGAACCTTTCGTGCCGCGTTTTTCTTTGCTTTATAATATGAAAAAAAAAAGGAAATGTTAAAGCGGCTTGACATGCTTCGCTATATTGCAATAAAATATGTTTTATGGTAATATCAAATTCTAGTTCATTCTTTTTATGATAGATGTTTCACACCGCACCTTGTGCCTGCGCGTTGCTTGGCACAAAGTTGTCCAATACACATTGCCTCGGTAGGCAGAGCGATTAAAAGCAGCGCAGAAATGAGGAATACTATGGCACAATTATGGGGCGGACGCTTCACCAAAGAAACGGATCAAATGGTTTATCACTTTAATGCGTCCATTCGTTTTGATAAAAGATTGTTTCATCAGGATATTGAGGGCAGCATTGCCCATGTCGTTATGCTTTCCAAGCAGGGGATTCTTACTTTGGAGGAAAAGGACGCAATCATCAAGGGCTTGACCGGCATCCGTGAGGATGTGGATGAAGGAAAGCTTGTCATTGATGAGAAATACGAGGATATCCACAGCTTTGTGGAGGCAAACCTCATTGACCGTATCGGAGATGCAGGAAAGAAGCTGCATACGGGAAGAAGCCGCAACGATCAGGTGGCGCTGGATATGAGACTTTACACCCGCCTTAAGGTGCTTGAGGTGGACGCTCATCTGGAAAAGCTTCTGCAGGTCATTTTGGACACCATGGAAGAAAATGTAGAAACCTACATGCCGGGCTTTACCCATTTGCAGAAGGCGCAGCCTACAACTCTGGCTCATCATTACGGAGCTTATTTTGAAATGTTTAAGAGAGACAGGCAGCGCATGAAGGATATATTCAAGCGTATGAATTACTGTCCTTTGGGGGCGGGAGCTTTAGCCGGAACCACTTATCCTCTGGACAGGAATTATACGGCGGTTCTTATGGGCTTTGAGGGTCCTACCCTTAACAGCATGGACTCCGTGGCAGACAGGGATTATCTCATAGAGTTTTTGGCGGCTCTGTCCACAGTTATGATGCATTTAAGCCGCTTCAGTGAGGAAATCATCATCTGGAATTCTAACGAGTATCAGTTTGTGGAGATAGATGATGCTTATTCTACCGGAAGCAGTATCATGCCCCAAAAAAAGAATCCCGATATTGCGGAGCTGGTAAGGGGTAAGACAGGGCGTGTTTACGGAGCCTTAATGTCCATCCTTACCACTATGAAGGGTATTCCTCTTGCCTATAACAAGGACATGCAGGAGGATAAAGAGGNTGCCTNTGATGCCNTTGNNANCGTGGANGATTGTCTGACGCTATTTNCAGGGATGCNCGCCACTANGAAATTNAAGAAGNACCGCATGGAAAAGAGNGCCATGAACGGCTNTACCAATGCCACGGATGCAGCGGATTATCTGGTTAATAAGGGAGTTCCCTTCAGAGACGCCCATGGTATTATCGGAAAACTGGTGCTTTACTGTATTGAGAAGGATACTTCTATCGATGCTTTAAGTCTGGAGGATCTGCAGGCAATCAGCGATAAATTCGGCTCTGACATCTATGATGCCATATCCTTAAAGACCTGTGTGGAGAAGCGTCTCACGGTGGGAGCACCGGGACCCGACGCTATGCGGGAGGTCATTAACCTCCACAAGGCTTATCTGGAGCAGGAGGAAAAGTTTTTTTCTGACAAAGCTATGCCGGAGGAATAAGAGATAGAGCAGTGAAGGTCTGTTTTGTAGAAAATTATGAAGTATGTCACCGCCCCGCAGAGTGGAAACGGTTGATTGATATATGAGAGGACCGGCTATGCCGGAATGAAAAAGAGAAAGCCGTAAAATCGGCAGAAGGTGAGGAAAATTATGAGCGAAAAGTTAAAGGTTGGTATTTTAGGCGGAACCGGTATGGTTGGACAGAGATTTATTTCTCTTTTGGAGAATCATCCTTGGTTTGAGGTAACTACGATTGCAGCAAGTCCTCGTTCCGCAGGTAAAACCTATGAGGAAGCGGTAGGCGATAGATGGAAAATGGTTACTCCCATGCCCGAGGCTGTGAAAAAAATTGTGGTTATGAATGTCAATGAGGTGGAGAAGGTTGCATCTGAGGTTGATTTTGTATTCAGTGCAGTGGATATGACAAAGGAAGAGATTAAAAAGATAGAAGAGGATTATGCCAAGACCGAGACTCCTGTTGTTTCTAACAACAGTGCACACAGATGGACTCCCGATGTTCCTATGGTAGTGCCGGAGATTAATCCCGAGCATATGAAGGTGATTGAATTCCAGCGGAAGCGTCTGGGAACCACAAGAGGTTTTGTTGCCGTTAAGCCTAACTGCTCCATTCAGAGTTATGCGCCCGTACTTACCGCTTGGAAGGAATTTGAGCCTTATGAAGTGGTTGCTACGACTTATCAGGCAATTTCGGGCGCAGGCAAGACCTTTAAGGATTGGCCTGAAATGGTGGAGAATATTATTCCTTATATAGGCGGTGAGGAAGAGAAGAGCGAGAAGGAGCCTCTCCGTCTTTGGGGTGAGATTAAGGACGGCGTGATTGAGCCTGCCGTAAGCCCTGTTATTACCTGTCAGTGTATCAGAGTGCCTGTGCTTAACGGTCACACTGCGGCTGTGTTTGTAAAATTTAAAAAGAAGCCCACCAAGGAGCAGTTGATTGAAAAGCTGCGTGCGTTTTCTGGTGAGCCTCAGAGATTGGGTCTTCCCAGCGCTCCCGAGCATTTTATTCAGTACTTGGAGGAGGACAACAGACCACAGGTAACTATGGATGTGGATTATGAGAATGGTATGGGTATCAGTGTAGGACGTCTTCGCGAGGACACTGTTTACGATTTCAAGTTTGTGGGTCTGTCTCATAATACCGTTCGCGGTGCGGCAGGCGGAGCAGTACTATGTGCGGAGTTGTTGAAGGCACAGGGATATATTGTAAAAAAGTAATTTAGGTGTGTGAAGCATAACGCCAGGGAGACGAGTTATGAATGAATTGCACTATCAATTGGATTTATTGAAGGCGATGAATCAGAAGCTGAGTAATAGAGAGCGAATGTATCACCAAGTATGTGATGCGGCAGATTGTGCCTTTTTATACTATTCCTTCGACAAAAACGAAGTGATTGTCTTGGGAAAATGGAAAGAATTTTTTGACTTTGATATCTTGGAGATCAAGGACATGGCAAAGCTCTATGACATAGTGGAGGAAGTCTATGTCCTACCTCTGAGAGAAGCGTTATTTCCGGAAAAGAGCGGAGAGGAAAACGCTGCCATAGAGTGCAGAAGGCGAGATAAAAAGGTTTGGTTCCGTTTTCGTGCAAGTGTAACATATGATGCCGATGGTCAGCCGATTGAAAAAATAATCACAATAACCAATATTACCAAGTATCAGCTGCAAAATGAGGAATTGACTTACTTTGCTTATTATGACAGTATCACAGGGCTTTACAACCGAAATTATTTTGTGAGACTTTTGGGTGAATATATCAGGGAAGCATCGGAACATAATGATATTGTCAGTGTGATGATGATTGATATTGACGATTTTCATAAGATTAATGATGGTCTGGGTATGGTTATCGGTGATGAAGTAGTACAGCAGTTGGGTTTCTTTTTGAAGGAATTTTCGGATGAAAGGGTATTAGTCTGCCATTTGGACAGTGATGTGTATTGTATTGCCGTTTATAATTCTTCCGGTACCTGTAGCGTGGATCAGCTTCACAAGGCAATCCAGAAGAGAACCAAGGAACCCTTCAGGTTGAGCAGCGGACAGGATATTTATCTGACTGTCAGCATTGGTGTAGCGGAGTATCCGGAGGCTGCGGCTACGGCACTGGAATTAATTAATTGCGCAGAGATTGTCATGTATAAGTGTAAGGCATTAGGCAAGAATTCCATACATTATTATGATAATCTGACCTTAAATGAATTTCTCCGTTCTGTGGAAATTGAAAATAAGCTGAAGGAAGCCGTGTCTCACAAGCATTTTGAGCTTTATTATCAGCCTCAGTATTATACCGGCAATAAGAGGCTTCGCGGTTTTGAAGCATTGATTCGCTGGAGGGATGAAGGGGAGCGGATGATAAGTCCTGCCGTGTTTATTCCCATTGCGGAAAAGAACGGCTCCATTGTTCCCATCGGAAGCTGGGTTGTAGAGGAAAGTATCAAGCAGTATGCAAGCTGGCGGAATCAATTCGGAATACGTCTTGTCCTTGCCATCAACATTTCAGCTAAGCAGTACCAAAAGGAGGATTTCGTAGAATTCTTTTTAGGTGTGCTGCAGAAATATAATGTAGACCCCTGTGAAGTAGAGCTTGAGGTGACAGAAAGTATTTTAATTGATGATTTTGAAGCGGTTTCCGCCAAGCTGCAAATTTTAAAGGAGCATGGAATCCGCATTTCGCTGGATGATTTTGGAACAGGCTTTTCTTCTCTGAGTTATTTGAAGAAGCTGCCCATTAATACCTTAAAGATTGATAAGAGCTTTATTGATACGGTACTTACGGACTCGGCTACGAGAATCATTACAGAATCCATTGTCGATATGGTTAAATCATTGGGCTTTGAATCCGTTGCCGAGGGCGTGGAAAAAGAGCAACAATATGATTATTTACATGCAATTGGCTGTGATGTGACGCAGGGCTTTTTGCTGGGGAAACCACAGCCGGCAGAGGAAATAGAAAAATTACTGCAAAAGCTGTTGTGAGGCACATGTGTTTCGTTAATGCAGACAATATCAGACTGTTCAGCGAGAGGAATTATGACAATAAGTTGAAGCTGGAGGGGCGGCATCCGGCAATGTGAAACTGCAGCATATTATAGCAAATGAAGGATGACGACCTGTGGGTAAAAATTTATTTATTGCGGAGAAACCCAGTGTGGCAAGGGAATTTGCCAATGCATTAAAAATGAATATGAAATCAAAGGATGGGTATCTGGAATCTGAGGAGGCGATCGTCACATGGTGCGTAGGGCATTTAGTGACTATGAGTTATCCTGAGGTTTATGATGAAAAATATAGACGCTGGAGCTTTGACACCATTCCCTTTTTGCCGGAGGAATTTAAGTACGAGGTGATTGATGGGGTACGGAAGCAGTATACGATTGTAAGCTCCCTGCTTAAGAGGGGGGATGTTTCTACCATTTATGTTTGCACCGATTCGGGCCGGGAGGGAGAATATATCTATCGGCTGGTGGAGCAGATGTCTGGGGTAACAGGCAAAGAGCGCAAAAGGGTCTGGATTGATTCCCAAACGGAGGAGGAAATTTTACGCGGCATTAGAGAAGCAAAGGATTTGGCAGAGTACGACAGCTTAAGCGATGCTGCTTATTTGCGTGCCAAGGAGGATTACCTGATGGGTATCAATTTCTCCCGGGTACTTACCTTAAAATATGGCAGGACGGTGAAGGATTACCTTAAGAGAGACAGAGCTGTGATTTCCGTAGGACGGGTTATGACCTGCGTTTTAGGAATGATTGTGAACAGAGAACGGGAGATTCGCTCCTTTGTAAAAACTCCTTTTTACCGGGTGCTTGGCAATTTTAAGCTTCAGGATAAGGCTTTTGCGGGCGAATGGAAGGCAGTGGAAGGTTCTCCCTATTATGCTTCCCCTGCACTTTACAAGGAGAATGGCTTTAAGGATAAGGAAAGCGCCGAAAAGCTGATTGTTCATTTGAAAGAGGAACCGGTAGGCGATTTAGCGGTGGAGAGTATTGAGCGCAAAAAGGNGAANAANAATCCNCCTCTCTTGTATAATNTTGCAGAGCTTCAAAATGATTGTTCTAAGTATTTTAAAATCAGCCCTGATGAAACGCTGCGCATTGTTCAGGAGCTGTATGAGAAAAAAATGGTTACTTATCCCCGTACAGATGCAAGAGTGCTTTCCAGTGCGGTGGCAAAGGAAATACATAAGAATATTTCAGGATTAAAGAATTATGTTCCCGCAGGGAATTTTGCGGCGGAAATATTACAAAAGGGAAGCTATAAGGGAATTGCAAAGACCCGTTATGTGAATGATAAACAGATTACCGATCACTATGCCATTATCCCTACAGGGCAGGGTATCAATAATTTATCCTCGCTGCCCCCTACCTCGGTAAAGGTTTATGAGGTGATAGTGAGACGTTTCCTAAGTATTTTTTATCCCGCTGCAGTGTATCAGAAATTTGCTCTCTGCATAAAGGTTAAGGAAGAAAAGTTTTTTGCAAACTTTAAGGTTCTGATTGAGGAAGGATACTTAAGGGTTGCTTCGTTTTCTTTCAAAAATGATAATTCTGCCAAGAAGGAGAGCAGTAAACAGGAGACAGGCGGAAAGGAAAATGGCAAAAAAGAAGAGGTCGAGGAGAACGAAGAGAAGTGTGATGAGGAACTGACAAGGCTATTGCTGGCGCTTAAAAAGGGCGACCGCATAATTGTAGATTCCTACGAGATTAAGGAAGGTGAGACTTCTCCGCCAAAGCGTTATACCTCGGGCAGCATTATTTTAACCATGGAAAATGCAGGTCAGTTTATTGAAGACGAGGAGCTTCGGGCACAGATCAAGGGCAGCGGTATCGGTACCAGCGCCACAAGGGCAGAAATTCTAAAAAAGCTGGTAAATATCGAATATCTTGCTTTGAACAAGAAAACGCAGGTGCTTACTCCCACGCTTATGGGTGAAATGATATATGATGTGGTGAGCAGCTCCATTAAGCCGTTACTTGACCCGGCGCTTACGGCAAGCTGGGAAAAGGGACTTACCATGGTGGCAGACGGCAGCATTTCGGCTGACGAATATATGAGAAAGCTCACGGATTTTGTTTCGCGCAGAACCAATATTGTAAAGCAGCTGAATAATCAGCGGTTTTTATACGACCAATTCAGGACGGCAGAGGCAAATTATACGAAAAAGTAAACACTGACAGAAGTGTCGGGCTTGAGACTTAATGTGAAGCCAAAGAGCATAGCCTGACTTCACATCGTATCATGCTCATTTCAAGCCATTGCTTGGCGATATGCCTGAAAGGTAAGAATTGAGGTTAAAAACGAATTTGAATGTATTGCGACAGTTGTGTCATATGATATTAAGGAATATTAAGATAAGAAAAGAGAGAACAAATTCAGAGAGAATAAATAGGGGGAAAATAGGAAAGGAGAGTTGAGAAAATGAATCAGGTTATGGTCAGTGAGCTTTACGACTTAAAGGAGACGATAGCATCGGCGCTTTTTACGGATATTATCTATCCATGGGAGGTGTTGCCGAAGATTCATGATTTTATTTTGGAACTTGGGAAAAGCCTTCCTGAGGATGTTTATGAAAAGAGAGCGGAGGATATCTGGGTGGCAAAGAACGCAAAAGTGGCAGCCACCGCATGCTTAAACGGTCCCCTTATTATTGACGAAGAGGCGGAAGTACGCCACTGTGCATTTATCAGAGGAAATGCAATTGTAGGCAGGGGGGCAGTGGTAGGAAATTCCACAGAGCTGAAAAACGTGGTGTTATTCAATAAGGTACAGGTGCCTCATTATAATTATGTTGGTGACAGTGTGCTTGGTTACAAGGCGCACATGGGCGCCGGCTCCATCACCTCAAATGTAAAGAGCGACAAAACTCCGGTGACGGTAAAAAGCGGCAACGAAAATCTGGAAACAGGCTTAAAGAAAATGGGAGCCATGCTGGGAGACAGAGTGGAGGTAGGCTGTAATTCGGTTTTAAATCCCGGCACGGTTATCGGCAGGGATTCCAATATTTATCCCACTTCNATGGTGAGAGGGGTGGTACCTGNCNGCAGTATCTANAAANACNNCGAGAATATTATTNCTAANAGTGAAAGTAAGTNACNGTTAAGCCATGCCGCAATACCAATGCGCTAAAGAGCATTCAGCTTGCTGTGGGGTATTTGGTTTCATGCGGGGCATCCCGCTTAATGGAAATAATTATACGATTTGCCCTAAGTGAGCAAGCTCCCACGGTCAAACTGACAATCATTCCCGCATGGTTGCGCTGTTACAATAAAATGACAAAATTTATTAAAAACCTCTAGATTTTTTGCAGTAAATATGAGAAAATGTACACGATGATTATGATATTATTTCGTATAGTATTATAAGTACAGATTTGAAAGGAGATTTCACATGATTTATTCAAAGGAAGTTGAAGAAATGTGTCCAGTAGCACAAGGCGTTGCTCACGGTTGTGCTCCTATCCCAGAAGAAGCAAAATGGGTAAAAGCAAAAGAAGTTAAAGATATTTCCGGTCTTACACACGGCGTGGGCTGGTGTGCGCCTCAGCAGGGCGCCTGCAAGCTGACCTTAAATGTTAAGGAAGGTATCATTCAGGAGGCATTGGTTGAGACNATCGGNTGNTCCGGTATGACNCATTCCGCNGCTATGGCTGCTGANATCCTNCCCGGNAGAACNGTNNTNGANGCANTGAANACNGACCTTGTNTGTGATGCNATCAATACCGCNATGAGAGANCTGTTNNTNCAGATNGTTTACGGNCGNANNCAGAGNGCTTTCTCCGAGGANGGACTTCCNNTNGGNGCAGGNCTNGANGATNTNGGNAAGGGTCTNAGNAGNCAGGTNGGTACNATGTANGGNACTCTTGNAGAAGGGTCCNCGNTANNTGGAGATGGCAGAGGGNTATGTAACCGGTATNGCNCTNGANGCTGANGANCAGATNATNGGNTATCAGTTTGTAAGCCTTGGNAANATGACCGACTTCATCAAGAAGGGTGATGACCCCAACACCGCTTATGAGAAGGCTAAGGGTCAGTATGGTCGTGTGGCTGATGCTGTAAAGATTATCGACCCCAGACAAGAGTAAACAGAAGTAAACTTCATTAGGAGGACAATTAAAATGGCATTATTTGAATCATATGAAAGACGAATTGACAAAATCAATTCCGTATTAAACAGTTATGGTATTGCTTCAATTGAGGAAGCTGAGAAAATCACTAAGGATGCCGGTCTTGATGTTTACAATCAGATTAAAGGCATTCAGCCTATCTGCTTTGAAAATGCCTGCTGGGCTTACATAGTAGGCGCTGCAATCGCGATCAAGAAGGGCTGCAGAAGGGCGGCAGATGCAGCAGCTGCAATCGGTGAAGGTTTACAGGCTTTCTGTATCCCCGGTTCCGTAGCAGATACCCGTAAGGTTGGTCTTGGACATGGCAACCTCGGAAAGATGCTTCTTGAGGAGGAGACCGAGTGTTTCTGCTTCCTTGCAGGTCATGAATCTTTTGCGGCGGCTGAGGGCGCTATCGGTATCGCTGAGAAAGCTAACAAGGTTCGTAAGAAACCCTTACGTGTTATCTTAAACGGTCTTGGAAAGGATGCAGCACAGATTATTTCCCGTATCAACGGCTTTACTTTCGTTGAGACCGAGTATGACCCTTACACCAACACTGTTAAGGAAGTATACCGCAAATCTTACTCGGAAGGTCTTCGTGCAAAGGTAAACTGCTACGGTGCGAATGATGTCTGCGAAGGCGTTGCTATTATGCATAAGGAGGGCGTAGATGTTTCCATTACCGGTAACTCTACCAATCCTACCAGATTTCAGCATCCTGTTGCAGGTACCTATAAGAAGGAATGTATCGAGCAGGGTAAGAAGTACTTCTCCGTTGCATCAGGCGGCGGCACAGGACGTACCCTTCATCCCGACAATATGGCTGCAGGTCCTGCTTCCTACGGTATGACCGACACCATGGGTCGTATGCACTCTGACGCACAGTTTGCAGGTTCTTCCTCTGTTCCCGCTCATGTAGAGATGATGGGACTTATCGGAGCAGGCAACAACCCTNTGGTTGGTATGACCGTTGCTGTTGCCGTTTCTATTGAGGAAGCTGCTAANGAAAATCGTTTCTAGGAAACGGCTGCAAGTTTTAAGGAAATATAGGAAAACGTTGAATTTTCGGGGCAAATCAAATGGCGATATGGTTTGATTTGCTCCTATTTTTTCACCTACCCCGCTACACATACCTATGTTTTTGGGGAGATAGGTAGAATAAAAAAAGAACCAAATAAAGCGATTAATACTGTCAGGAAACAATGCGGCGTTGCAGCCATTTAAAAAAATTTACTTCTGTTTTACCTTGTTGTGTGGTAAGATTGGGTTGTATGGAGATACTATTAACGTCAGGAAAAATGATGTGAGGTGAATGTTATGGAGGCTGCATTAGATAATAAGGTGAAAGATACTCAGCAGGGGAATGAAAACCTGATGAGGGTGCTTGACAGGGGCATTGACGATATGGAGGCAGGGAGGGAGCTTCCACTGGATGAGGCTTTCCAAAAGATAACGGAATTGAGGGATAAAAGGAGAAATTTGACAATATAGGAAAGCAGGAATTATGAAGGCGGCGTCCGAACGGACAACATGGTGTGCTGACGCTCCAGACGCTCCTTTATAAGCTGAAGAAAGGCTTCGCTTCCCACAACCTTAATCATAGGACCAAAGGACAGAATTTCGATAAGAAGTTCTGTCTCTGTTTTTTTATTGTAGTAAATCAGGCATTCATAGGTGTTGTCGTCAAGTCTACGGGTATTTTTCTCATAATTTGCAAATTGCAGCATGGCGCGCTCCAAAGCATTGCGCCGGTTCTTTATGATGATTCGCACAGGCTCCTTGTAATAGGAACGCTGCAGCGAGCGGTTGATGTCGGGAAGCTTCGCAGCCGTTGTGGCAGTGGGAGAGATTTCCCTGATACGACTTAAGTTCAAAATTTCAATTCTCGGATTTCGCAGGTTATGTTGTTCGACTGCAAGCAGGCGGAAGCAGTCATTCTTTATGGAATATTCCAGACGGCAGGGCAGATAGCAGTGGTGTACCCTGTGTTCAAAACGTGATTCATAAAGAATGTCAAGATATTCATGTTTTTTTATGGCTGCAATAATCATCTGAAAATGCTTTCTATAATCGGGATTCTTATAGTCGTCCTTATCGGCAAAACGGTCATAATAATAAAAATCATCCGCATAATAGAGCGGTGGGATATGGGCAAATGCAGTATTTATTTTGTTAAGTTCCATATCACTTAGAAAAAGACTTATTTTGTCATCCATCAGAATAGCCTTTAGGTAGGATTTCTGCAGGTCGGTTAGCGGAACATAAAAATCCGTGGATAATTTTGAATGTAAAATCCCGTTCTTTTTTTCATAGAACCCCCATCCTTCTTCCGTCAGTTTAGGAAGCAGATAGAGAATGCTTTCCTCAAAACCGCCGGTCTTTATACGGAAATTTAGTTCATCCTCTGATATATAATTTTTCTTCTCAATCAGGGATTTTATTACCTGAAAATAGCAATTATAGACTTCCGAAAATAATTCTGCCATTTTTTCCTCTCATTCTGCCGTGGAAATTCGTATCAGCTCAGCCATGCCCATTCATAAGTCAACGGAATATATGTTTTTATTAATTATGTGGCAAATAGTCGGTGGCTTATTTCATGTGGGCGCTTCAATTCTCTTCAAAGTACATTTTATACATTGCCAAAAAATCTCTGCGAAAGAGAGAATTCAATTTTTGGCAGTTCGACTCGATATCGACTATTCTTCCGATAAAGGTACGAATCCACGGAAGCATTTCGTTGGCATCAAAAACATCTGTTTCATAAGTATAGGTATCAGGGGCAATGCGCAGGATTGTTCCGCCCTTGCCTTCACGTTCCAGACGGTTCAGGATATAGGCTTCGGACAATTCGTTAATATGTATGGTAAGCTTAACGTGTTCCAAACGGGTACGATCGTCATTCTGAAAGGACACGCCCCATGCGCTTGCTTTATTTTTTTCTAATTTTTCTTTTATTTCCTTATATTGAGGATAAAGCTCTTGAACGGTCACTTCCTTTACGGCGTCCAGCCGGGCACATGAGAAGCGCCGTTTTCTTTGCAGATAGAGGCATATGAAACGCCTGCCGGTGCGGGTGCTGATAAATATTTTCAGCGGAACACCTTCCATATTTTGCACAGCCTCCGTGTGGGTGCTTTTAATGCTGATATGCACGGTTTTATTCTCATGCATTGCCTGTAGCAATAGTAACAGCATTTCGTCCTCCAGAGTATGCACAAAGAAATTGTGCTTGATTCGGAAGATATTGTTTGTGAGGGAAACATTTTCCATAATGGTGTTACCTACAAACCCGAGAGGAGACGAGATCTGGTATAGCTTTATGGCATCCTCTAAGCCGGGATAGGAGGCAAGTAATTCCCGAAACGGAGGATTGAGCCGGTACAGTACCTCCTTGCCGCTTTTTTCTTTTATAAGCATTCCGTCCTTGGCATATTCATTACACTTGCGCCGTACCATCTGGGATTCAAACATAATATCATATATATCCAGAATGCCGTCGGTTANCNCNTCAGCAGTCTCTNCCTCNGATTGCAGCAGGTAATCCAAAATATAAAAGTGCAGCATAATGTCGTTGTCGGTGAANCTTTTTGCCTTCCAGACCTGATACAGAGGGTTGGTGTCAAGGAGATTGCTGTCAATGGACAGATAGATATTTTTCCCCTTTTCGGTATAATCCTGTCTGACATAGCCGGACAGCCAGCTCTCCAGCCTGCGGCGTTCGTTATCGTAGGTGCGGCTGCTCCAGCCGCCGAATTCGTCACGGGTCTTAAAACCGTACACAAAGAAATCACGGACATACTCCCGGCTTTTGGAAAAGGATTTGATTAATTCTTTAAATTCTGACATATAATCCACCATCCTGATTACAATCTGTAAACTTGGACACTAAGATAAAATTACAATTTAGCTTCATTTTGCTTATAATCTGTAAACTTGAGCGATAAAACAAAATTACAATTTAGCTTCATCCTGTTTATAACATGCGAATTTGGGGCATAAAAAATTTCGGTATTAATTGAGGTGCGGCGTTATTGCACCGGTACTTATTTCAGTATAACATAGGCTCTCTTTATCAGATAGTTTTTTTATTAAAATCTACTTCGCAACTTTTTTGAAATGATAATTTTTTCCATAAATTGTATTCTATATTCAGACGAGGGAAAAACGGCCGGAGGCGGCTGTCAGGTAGCTCAGCCGGTAGAGCGCGGAAAAACAGGTCTTGACAAAGACCTTAACAGCAATCTAAAACACCTGTCAAGTGCGTTGTCGTGGGTTCGATTCCCCCCCGATGGCAGCTTCAAGGTTTTCCCAAGTCGGAAGGCAGCTTTATCGCGGTGGTTCTTAGGTGAATCAAAAAATGAGTCTTGAAAAAGACTTTGACAGCAACAAAGAAAATGCTAGTACTGCAACGCATTGCTATGGGCATAGGGGTCATAGGTTCAAATCCCATCCCCACAATGATATTAATTATGAAGGAGCTTTGTATCTGCGGTCTTAAGGTNCGGGTTACGGAAAGCAACGGTGATTAGTGTGAAAAATCNCTGATTTTTAACAANCGAACTNGTTCGTTTTGCAAATATTATGCNTGCGCTCAAATTCGCAGGTTTGAGNAAGAAAGGAGGATTATTATGAGTTTTATGGAAAAGTNNCATACTGTNTTAAATGATAATAAGAAAGTGACCGAGAACGGCGTTATAGNCTACGAGACAANGGGANAGNCTCTNGTNGGNTTGAGCTGNCATTTTNCCACAACGANTGTACCAATACCAATATAGAGGCGACCTTTATGCTGGTACTGGAAACGGCGGTAAGAAATCATCTGAAGCAGGAGGAGCTGCCCCGGACCATCCTTGTGATTTCGGATATGGAATTTGACTGTGCAACACACAGCAGCAATACCGAGGCGTTGTTTGATTCCATTAAGAAGCGGTTTGGGGGATACGGTTACAGAATGCCCAAGCTGGTGTTTTGGAATGTGAACAGCAGGACTAATGTGATACCCATACGTGAAAATGAGCTTGGGGTAGGTCTGGTTAGCGGATTTTCCGTTAATGTGTGTAATATGGTTCTCTCTAACGAGCTGAACCCGTTTGTATGCTTAAAGAAGATTCTTGAGAGTGAGAGATATAGAAAGGTGGCAGATTATTTATGTTCGTAATATTTGACGAAAATACAACATATCCTATAAAAACTTGGCTTTCCGGAATAGACAAGATAGAAGAGTCCTGTCTGGAGCAGGCATATCATCTGTCTAAGCTACCGTTCCTCCATAAGTGGGTGTGCCTCATGCCGGACACCCATACGGGAAAGGGAATGCCTATTGGCGGTGTGATAGCAACAAAGGATGTGATTATTCCCAACGCGGTAGGTGTGGATATCGGCTGCGGCATGGTATTTGTGGCAACTGATATCAAATATGAGGATATTAAAGATAGAAAGGTGGGTACCGCGACAATCATGCAGTCTATGATAGGCGGCATCATGCGCTGTATACCTGTGGGTTATGAAAGCCATAAACAGAAGCAGGAATCCGCTGTACTGGATTTGGCGCTTGAAAATATGGAGAAGTATGGGGCGAATCCTGAGCTGCTTCATTTAATCGAGGAGGGTTATTTTCAGGTGGGTACCCTTGGAGGCGGGAATCACTTTATTGAGCTTCAGGTAGACGAGGAGGGTTATCTTTGTATTATGATACACTCGGGAAGCCGTCATCTGGGCAAGGAAATCTGTGATTATTTCCACAATAAAGCAAGAGAGCTGAACCAAAGATGGTACAGTCAGGTGCCGGACGAGTACAGGCTGGCTTTTCTTCCGGTACAAACCGATGAGGGAAAGCAGTACATTGACTGGATGAAGCTTGCGCTTGACTATGCTTTTGAAAACAGGGAGCGCATGATGGAAAAGACCTGTAANGTGGTAAAGNAGCNTATTACCANATATGCAGGTTTAAATGTTACCTTTACCGATAAAATAAANTGTCACCANAATTACGCTTCGCTGGAGAATCATTACGACGCAGACGTATGGGTACACCGCAAGGGCGCTACAAGGGTAAGGCTGGGGGAACGTGCCGTTATACCGGGCGCTATGGGTTCCTACAGTTATGTTGTGGAAGGAAAAGGCAATGAGGAGTCCTTTTGTACCTCCTCCCACGGCGCGGGCAGGGCTTATTCCAGAAGCGGCGCCATGAAGGCATTTACGGCGGAGCAGGTTATGGTAGATTTAAAGGAACAGGGTATCACCCTCGGCAAGAGGAAGAAGAATGATGTGGCGGAGGAGTGTCGTTTTGCCTATAAGAATATTGATGAAGTGATGGCACAGCAGACGGATATCGTTACGCCTGTCAGGAAGCTTAGGACCATGGGGGTGGTGAAGGGATAATTTTGTTCCTTTCTAAACTTATAATAAAAAAGATTAATTTTTTTCTAAATTTTAGTAGAAATAATTATTAATATATTATATAATAACATTGTTTATTATATAGACACATATACTTATGAGAGGAGGAAATGCTTTACATGTACTTTTGTAAAAACTGTGGAGAACCNTATGTGNCCGATGAAGCAGTGATGTGCGTANAGTGCGGTGTGGGCANGGGACTTGGCTCTAATTATTGCCATAATTGTGGCAAGCCGGTTCAGCCTAATGCGCAGGTATGCCTGACTTGTGGTGTTCCTACAAAGGTTGCTACAGAAGGGGCGAAGTCAAAAATGGCTGCCGGTTTATTAGGTATCTTTTTAGGCGCCTTCGGTGTACATAACTTTTATCTCGGATATACCTCAAAAGCAGTTATACAGCTTGTGTGTTCAATAGTAGGAATTCTTTTAAGCTGTATTGTTGGTGGTGCATTTGTAGTACTTGGGATCGGAATATGGGGACTTGTTGAAGGCAATATGATTCTGACTGGCAAGATTAACACAGATGCGAATGGTAATCTGCTCAAGGATTAAAGAATCAATTTGCAAAATTATTTTAGAAAAAGGAGAAAACAAATGGACGGACAGAATTTACAGAATGAACAAAACAATCAGGGAAATTATCAGGTACCTCCCGTAGTAACTGGCGGAGGTCAGAACTCTACTGACCCCTTGGCGATCGTAGGCTTAATTTTAGGTATTTTATCTATTGTAATGAGCTGTTGTGCGTACTGGGGCTTAATTCCCGGTATTATCGGTTTAGTATTGGCAATCCTTTCCAAGAAGAAGGCTAAGTCAGGTCTTGCTACCGCTGCTATGGTATGCTCTATTATCGGTATTGTTTTAGCGCTTATCATTACTATTCTTGGTCTTGTAGGTCTCAGTATGCTGGATGAGCTGAATGCCTATTACTAAAATTATGAGACAGAGGACACTGGAGGATGAGCTTTATTACATAGGTCTCATATTTCTGGTACTTGCAGGCGTTGGGGTATGTTTGCTGACGGTATTTTTACCTGAGGTAAAAATACCCCAGCCAGCCTGCTTTTTTTGGAAATATTTGGGAATTTATTGTCCGGGCTGCGGTGGAACCCGTTCACTGATTGCTTTCTTCCAAGGTCGATTTGTGGAATCTCTGTGGTATCATCCGCTTATTGTATACGGAGTGGCTTTATACCTGAGCTTTATGGTTTCCTGTACCTTGGAAAGATTACATCTGTTTGGCGTTAAGGGAATGAAATTCCGTGCCGGTTACTTGTATGGGGCACTGGCACTGGTAGTTATAAACTTTATCTTAAAAAATGTACTGAAATTTTGTTTNGGTATTANGATGCTTTAAACGTAAGAATAGGCCCGCTGGGGCAGAAAAGGAGAATGNTTATATGGATAAGAAGGTTACTGGAATTATAGCTTATATCAGTATTATTGGATGGGTTATTGCATATTGTGCAGGCGACAAGGAAGGTGCAAAATTCCACTTGAATCAGGCGTTAGTAGTTGCTATCGGCGGTATTGCCGCAGGTGTTTTATCCACTATTCTTGCATTTATTATTCCTATTGTAGGAATGATTCTGTCTTCGCTTCTCAGCCTTGCAGTTTTTGTATATGCTATTATGGGTATTATTTATGCGGCTCAGGAACAGGATAAGGAACTTCCATTAATCGGTTCCATTAAAATATTAAAATAATTCTTGAAAGGCTCACTTCATTCTTTTGGGTGAAGTGATTCTTTTTTTTACAATACGCCCATGCACATATAATGCCGGAGTACAGTAATATGAACATAGAAATTTTCGGTGTTTTTTAATTAATAAATATAAAAATGTCTTGTANAATGGAAAGGNAAATNCTTTGTTANTGTTCACGGATNTTTATGNAAAATATGCATAANACGCCTCGCGGCGGTGCAGGTGTGAAAAGTGACAATACTTTTACAGCAAAGGAGAATCAAATAATGGATTACAATCAGAATCGACAAGCTCCTCTTATACAGCCACAAGGAGGAAGTTCCAGTGTGGGCTTGGCAGTGGCTTCTATGGTATTGGGTATTTGTGCCTTAGTATTGGCATGTTGTGTGCCTTATTTGCCCATTATATTTGCATTGCTTGCCGTTATTTTGGGCGGTATATCGTTGGCTAAAAAAATGGGTGGAACAGGTATGGCGGTCGCAGGTTTGGTGTGCGGAATTATTGGACTTATTCCTGCTGTTATCGTAATTATATCGGGAGCAGCATTATTAGGTTCACTGTCCGGTTTATAAGATGAAAAAGTTCTCCTTACACTCAAATGAGCGATAGGAGAACTTTTTGTGTTATTGCATTTTTATTCATATTCTATTTCTACGTCTATATCCGTAGGCTCTTCGCCGTGGAGAAAGGTAATGATAATTTGAACACGCTTTAGAGCGCGGGAATAGTTTTCCTGTGCGTATTGAGCATTTATTTCGTCAAAGGTTTCTGTTTCGTCATATGTCTTGTGGTAATAGACTACTGCTTCANTCATGTATTCGCTGGATTCNTCTGCCAAATGTTCCANANAGTCAAANTCCTCCGGAAAATCNAGTGCGGCAAAGCCTTGGAATTTCTCATCCAATTCATCAAGATACCCCAAAAGCTCAGCTTTAGCCGTAGGGCTGGAAGCGTCTACGTTATTCATGGATGTGTCCAACAGAGATATATCTGTGCAGAAGGTATCAATATCCTGTCTAAACTGTGTTAATTCGGAATCCTTGCCGCAGCCGCTAAAAAGCGTTGACATGATAAGACTTGCAGCGAGGAGAGTCCATTTCTTTTGCATGATATGCCCTCCAATCAAAAGCCCCGCAGCAAACTGACAGGTACCAAATTTGCAACGCAGCAGGCTGCGGGGTTTTTGACCCTCGCAGCATTCGCCAATATGGGTAGGGAACCAAAGCTTCCCTGCGCATCCGCTTGGCTTATTGCCTGCGGGAATAATTAATATATAATATAAAAAATTTATCATATTATCTTGTTTTTCGCAACCTTTTATGAAAATAAGTTAAATCGTACCCTTTACGATTAAATCCGCCATATGTTATGATAGGGAAAGCAAAAAATGCAAGCCCCTCAAATACAAGCAGCGGGAGAAAAGAGACGAAGTATGACAAGAAAAGAATTTTTAGCCTTGGCAAAGGAGCGGATATTATATTTGGACGGCGCTACCGGTTCTAATCTGGTAAAGGCGGGAATGCCTGCGGGCGTGTGTCCCGAAAAGTGGATTTTGGAGAACCAAGAGGTGATGCTTAAGCTGCAGAAGGAATATGCGGCGGCGGGAACCGATATTCTCTATGCGCCTACCTTTACGGCAAACCGAGTCAAGCTTCAGGAATATCACTTGGAGGANAAGATGCACACCATGATAAAGGATTTGGTGTCAATTTCCAAGGAAGCTGCGCATAGCAGCGAAANGAAGGTCTATGTTGNAGGAGACCTGACNATGACTGGAGAGGCGTTAAAGCCCATTGGAAATATGGAATTAGAGCATTTGATTAATATCTACAAGGAACAGATTATAGACCTTGTAGATGCGGGAGTTGACCTTTTGGTGGTGGAGACTATGATGAGCCTTGCAGAGTCAAGGGCAGCGCTGATTGCAGCAAAAGAGGTTTGTGATTTGCCGGTGATGGTAACTATGACCTTTGAGGGAGATGGGAGAACTCTTTACGGCACAGACGCCAAGACTGCGGCAATTGTTGCCGAAAGTCTGGGAGCTTGCGCCATCGGAGCAAACTGTTCCACAGGACCTGCACATATGCGTNANGTGATTTCCAATCNTNCAGCNNTGACAACGATTCCTATTATTGCCAAGCCCAATGCAGGTTTGCCTTATTTAGATGAAAACGGCAATACCTGTTACAATATGCAGGTGGAGGAGTTTGTTGAGGAAATGCAGCTGCTGGTAGAAGCGGGAGCCACTATTTTAGGAGGCTGCTGCGGAACTGATCCGGAGTATATCAGAGGACTTGGGGAGAAGTTCGGCAGGAAGAAAAGCATTGAAGTTCCCAGACGACCCAAGGGAATCCGTTACCTTACCTCGGAGAGACAGACCGTCTCCTTTGGGCTTTCCGATAAATTCATTATTGTGGGAGAACGTATCAATCCCACAGGCAAGAAGCTTTTACAGGCGCAGCTAAGAGAGGGCAGTATGGAAAAAGTACTGCAGTTTGCTGAAGAGCAGGAAGCATGCGGCGCACAGATTCTTGATGTAAATATGGGCATGAGCGGCATTGACGAAAAGGAAATGATGCTGCGAGCCATTGAGGAGATAAGTGGTGTTACCAGCCTTCCCTTATCGTTAGATTCCAGTTATGTGGAGGTTTTGGAGGCGGCGCTTAGGCATTATCCGGGAAGGGCGCTGATTAACTCCGTTTCACTGGAGAGCGAGAAATTTGAGAAGCTTTTGCCCATTGCGGCAAAGTACGGCGCAATGTTCATTTTGCTTCCCCTGTCGGACAAGGGTTTGCCGGAAAATCTCGATGAGAAAAAGCAGATTATACAGACCATTTATGCAAGAGCCTTATCCCTTGGCATGAGCAGGGAAGATATTGTCGTGGACGGCTTGGTTGCCACCGTGGGAGCAAATAAGAGGGCGGCGGTCGAGACTCTGGAGACTATCCGTTATTGCAGGGAGCTTGGCTTTGCCACTATCTGCGGACTTTCCAATATTTCCTTTGGTATGCCGGAGCGCGGTTTTGTAAACACCGCATTTCTCACGCTGGCAATCAGGGAAGGACTTACCATGGCGATTTCCAATCCCTCGCAGGAGCTTTTGGTAAGCTGCGCTTTGGCGACGGATTTGCTGCTTGCCAAGGATGAGGCGGATATCCGCTATATTGAATATGCTAATCAGGTGAAAGAAAACAGAGAGAAAAAAAGCGCCGATTCTCAAGGTAAGGCTGCATCCGGTCCACAAGACAACCCGGACACACACACGCAGGCATCAAAATCCCCAGAGGGCGCTGTACCAGCCGGGGAAGCGCTTTACAACGCTGTATTAAAGGGTAACCGCAACGGCATTGCCAACCTTACAAAAGAAGCATTGGAACTGGGGGAGAAGCCGGATGCGCTGCTAAATGATGTGCTGCTTCCCGCAATCAATACAGTAGGTGACTATTTTGACAAAGGGAAATATTTCCTACCCCAGCTCATAGCCAGCGCCGAGGCAATGAAAAATTCCATTGAGGTTTTGGAGCCGCTGCTTTTAACGGAAAGCGAAAACAAGGATATGCCCGTAGTGGTAATTGCCACCGTGGAGGGCGATATCCATGACATCGGAAAGAATCTGGTGGCGCTGATGCTTAAAAATTACGGCTTTAAGGTCATTGATCTGGGGAAGGATGTTCCCAAGGAGAAAATCATTGAGGCAGCAAAGGAGCATAACGCGCAGATTATAGCCCTGTCCGCACTGATGACAACCACCATGCAGAGAATGCGTGAGGTTATTTCTGCCGTCAGGGAAAACAAGCTTTCCGCAAAGGTGATGATAGGAGGAGCCGTCATTACACAGGAATATGCGGACGAGATAGGAGCAGACGGCTATTCTAAGGATGCCGCGGAGGCAGTGAAGCTGGCAAAAAGGTTGAATTGTGACCGTTAAAGTGTTATAGTAAAAAACAGTTATTGTCAAAACAAAGAGGGGCTTCCATAGCTTCCAACTCTTGGTAAATCGGTTCAGGAAAGACTATGGGAGTTGTTGATAAATAGTAAGGAGGAGATTTCTATGAACGGAGCAGATGCCATCATCAAATGTCTGGAGGCTGAGGACGTCAAAGTAGTGTTCGGTTATCCCGGCGTTGCAATCTGTCCTTTTTATAATAGTATATTGAAATCGGATATACGCACCATTCTTATCCGCACGGAGCAGAATGCAGCCCATGCGGCAAGCGGCATGGCGAGAGTGACGGGAAGAGCCGCAGTCTGCGCAGTCACCTCGGGTCCCGGCGCCACCAATGTGATTACAGGTATCGCAACCGCTTTTGCGGACAGTATTCCTCTTATCTGCATTACCGGTCAGGTGAACAGTGAGCTTTTGGGCAGCGATGTTTTTCAGGAAGCGGATATCACTGGGGCAGTGGAATCCTTTGTGAAGTACAGCTACCTTGTTCGCAATGTGAAGGATATTCCCCGTATTTTCAAGGAGGCTTTCCATATTGCCAACACGGGAAGAAAGGGTCCTGTGCTGATTGATATTCCCATTGATATTCAAAATGCGTCCATTGACAAATTTGAATACCCCGAGAAGGTAAACATGCGTACCTATAAGCCTACGGTAAAGGGTAACGCGGTACAGATCAAAAAGGTCATCAAAGAGCTGGAAAAGGCAAAACGCCCCATTATCTGTGCGGGCGGAGGCGTTCATCTGAGCGAGGCACAGGAAGAGCTTAGGGTCTTCTCCGAAAAGTATAAGATTCCGGTAGTTTCGACGATGATGGGTATCGGCGTCATGCCTACAAAACATCCCTTGTATTTCGGTATGGTGGGCAACAACGGCAAGGCATATGCCAATTGTGCCATGAACGAATCCGATTTGCTGATTATGGTGGGGGCACGTGTAGCGGATCGTGCCGTAAACCAGCCGGATTTGATCACTAAGGATAAAGTGTTGGTACACATTGACGTGGATCCTGCGGAAATCGGCAAAAATGCAGGTGCAACCATTCCTTTGGTAGGAGATGTGAAGCATATCTTCGAGGATATTGCAAAGGAAGAATTCTTTTGTAATTATGAGGAGTGGGTGACTGCTTTGGAGGGATATCGCGAGACGATGGAGAAAAATCGTACCCCCAATCCCGATTATGTTGACCCCGCCGCATTTATCACAAAATTGTCCGACAAAATGCAGGAGGACGGCATTTATGTTGCCGATGTAGGACAGAACCAAATTTGGTCCTGTGGGTATCACATTGTGAAAAAAGGCAGATTCTTTACCTCCGGCGGCATGGGAACCATGGGCTATTCTATCCCCGCTGCAATGGGCGCTAAGCTTGCCGCACCGGATAAGCAGGTCATTGCGGTATGCGGCGACGGCTCTTTCCAGATGTCCATGATGGAGCTTGCCACCATGAGACAGCATAAAGTTCCGGTAAAAATTATTGTGCTGAAAAATAATTATCTCGGAATGGTGCGTGAATACCAGCATTATACTTATAAGGACAATTACTCCGTGGTAGACCTTTCGGGAAGCCCTGATTTGGAAAAGCTGGCGGCAGCGTACGATATGCCCTTCCTGCGCCTATCCGATATGCAGAAGGCGGAAGAGATACTTGGTGCCTTTTTGGAAAAGGATGAATCCATGCTGCTTGAGTGTCTGATCGATCCTATGGATTTGGTAAAGTAAAGGAGGAACGGCTATGAAAAAGAGAATTTATTCTGTATTGGTGGAGAACCGTTCGGGTGTCCTTTGCAAGGTTGCCGGACTCTTTTCCAGAAGATGCTACAATATTGACAGTCTTGCAGTGGGCGAGACGGACGACCCTGCCGTGTCCTGTATGACCATTGTCAGTAGCGGAGACGAGCGTACCATAGAGCAGATTGAAAAGCAGCTCAACAAAAAGCTGGATGTTATCAAGGTCAAGACTTTCGCTGAGCAGCAGTGCATTACCAGAGAGCTTATGCTTATCAAGATTAAGTATAATAAGAGTAACCGTCGTGATATTATGGAGTTGTGTGAGATTATGAAAGCGGAAATCGTGGACATGTCCAAGCATTTCATGATGATTCAGATATGCGACACTCCCGACAAAATCCAGCTTATGATTACCATGCTGCAGACGATCAGTGTGGTAGAGGTGGCGAGAACCGGAACCCTTGCACTGTCAAAATGTATGGAGAACGATTAGGGGAATGGCACAGACCGAAGCGTTTCGAATCCAATAAACGCTCAAGCAGTAGATTAAGCTTGGGCGAGGTAACTGTTCCTATGAAGACCATAGAAACACGTCGGTGCTTAGCGAGGTACTATGCCGAATTTCATTCGGCACGAGCTTAGCATCCGCTACGTGTTTCTCTGAGCGCAAGCGTGTCTGAATAGGAATTGTTACCTTGTCCAAGCGTAGCTTTCCTGCAAGCTATGAACAGTAATCAGATTAGAGGAAGACCGGATTGTCACATTAAGGGCTGTCACATTAAGGCTGGAGCGCTGGCTGTTTTTTATTGACATTCCGTATGGAACTTGTTATATTTATAAATTGTAGGGTATGTGTGAATTTATTTTATAAAAATAGTGCAGCTATTTTAAAAATGCTGTACCATACCCGAATTCAAAGGTTAAGAAGGGAGCATGGTTATTACTATGCAGAAAAAAGTTTTTCAGTTATTAGTA
>WFLY01000122.1 GCA_009177215.1 Bacillota bacterium | reverse complement strand
TCCGTTAGACTATATTCGACTTTTGGGGGGATCTGTGGATATTCTTCGCGGTGAACAAGTTGATCGGATTCCAGTTCCTTCAAAGTAGAACTGAGAGTTTTATAGGAAATCTCCCCAATATATTTTTTCATTTCATTGAATCGGACAATACCAAATTCCATCAACGTATAAAGAATTGTCATTTTATATTTTCCATTGATAAGTGACAGGGTATAGCTAAAACCAGTNTCATATAAACATTCTTTNGATATACAGCGTTCGCNCANATTTAACACTCNCCTTTAGGTAAGTATATAACTTGAATGTAAGTATTCCACCTAAATGTGCGTACTTGTTTTGTGTTTTATTCTTGCTATAATTATAATATNAGCAGNAGGAAAAGTNAATTCTGCAGGTAAAGAAGGCACAAACATGCAGAACTATGAGCATTTAGGAAAGCCGCTCCGGATAGGCATACTGACCATTAAGAACAGGTTTTGTATGGCGCCGATTGGCGTTCCATACAGGCATCCATATAGCGGGAATCGGGCGGATACATGCTGTTCTGGCAGTGTTTCTGGACGTATGGCTGCTGCCCTATCTTAAGAGACATTTCCTGACAGTTGAGATTGATCAGGAAACGGTTATTTCAGGTGAAAGCGTAGACCTTGACGGCAGGAAGATATTGACGGTATATTTTACAAGAGTGGGCAATACGGATTTTGCTGATGATGTAGATACGGTTTCCGGTGCATCCCTGCTGATCAATGAGAAAAAGGAATTTCTGGGGAACGGCCAGATGATACAAGATGCTGTAGGCGGGGATATTGTTTCCATCAATACGAAAGAGCATTATCCATCTTCCTATTCCGATATCGTATCGGCTGCAAGTAATGAAATCAGCTGTCTGGAATTGCTGGAGCTTGTGGATATGCCGGAAAATATTGATGAGTATGACATGGTATTCCTCGTGTTCCCATTATGGTGGAATACGATACTGAAACCTGTAGAGGCATTCCTGAACAGCTATGACTTCTCAGGGAAGTCCGTCATATCTGTCGTTACCCATGGCGGAAGCGGTGCAGGCAGAGCATAGAGGACATAAAGGATGCGTGCAACGGAACAGTTGTGGAAAAGCCATTGGAGATATACTGTGGCGATATACCATATTGCAGGGAGCAAGTGACAGAATGGTTGAAAGGATTATAAAAGCCAGGTTAAAGTATATATTTTGATATGGCTTATTATAAAAATCAAGAAGGAAGAATAAAGGAGGAAGCGTTTTATGAGTAAGAAAATTGTTGTTATAACAGGGAGTCCGCGTAAGAATGGGAACAGCTTTGCCATGACGGATGCATTTATCAAAGCAGCAGAGGAAAAAGGCCATACCGTTACCCGGTTTGATGCTGCCATGAAAAAAGTAGGCGGATGCCGTGCCTGTGAAACTTGCTTTTCTACGGGGAAAGCCTGCACTTTTGATGATGACTTCAACACGATTGCACCGGCTATTTTGGAGGCGGATGCCGTTGTGTTCACCATGCCGGTCTACTGGTATTCGATACCGGCACAGATTAAGGGCGTCATCGATCGTATCTTTTCTCTGGTTGTTGGAGGCAAAGATATTGCCGGCAAAGAATGTGCGTTGATCACCTGCTGTGAGGAAGATGATATGTCCGTCATGGACGGGGTTCGTATTCCTGTTGAACGTATGTGTGCTTTGAACAAATGGAAGATGGTTGGTGAGGTTCTGGTTCCGGGTGTGCTCAATATTGGTGACATTGACAAGACGGATGGCTGCAAAAAGGCAGTGGCTTTGGCTGATGCAATCTAAGGGGTGAAATATAAGTAGGAAAATCGTTATTTTGAATGGAAACACTCGGAAAAAAGTAAATACAACGGCTTTGACTGCGGAATTTACTAAAGGTGCAGAAGAAGCAGGAAATACGGTTACAGAATTTTTTCTTGACAGCATGGATATCCATGGCTGCGAAGGCTGCTTTGGCGGACATAGCAGCATGGAATGTTCCTGTGTCCAGAAAGATGATATGAATAAAATATATCCGGCGGTAAAAGAATGCGATGTGCTCGTGCTTGCTACGCCGTTGTATTACTGGAATATGAGCGGCCAGATCAGAACAGTCATGGACCGCCTGTTTGCGTGGAACCTATGGTTGGACAACGAACCTTGATACTATCAAGCGCTCCTTAGACTGGCAGTTAAAAGCATTACAAACTAATTATATTGACTTTGGGTTTATCCATTGCATTGATGGAGCGGCTGATTTGGAGAAAGCGCAGAAAAGCGGTGTGATTGACCACATTCTGCGTCTGAGAGAACAGGGAGTAGTCCGCCATGTGGGGCTGTCTTCGCACACGCCGGAGCTTGTAAATCAGGTGCTTGACATGGGCGTTTTAGATATGCTGATGTTTTCTGTCAATCCGGGATATGATTATCAGCAGGGCGATTACGGCATAGGCAGTGTGGCTGACCGCATGGCCCTTTACCGACGCTGTGAAAAAGAGGAAGTTGGAATTTCGGTAATGAAAGCCTTTAGCGGCGGACAGCTTTTAGATGCAAAGACTTCGCCGTTTGGCAGAGCATTGACAGAATATCAGTGTATCCAGTATGCGCTGGATAAGCCGGGAGTGCTTACGGTGCTGCCCGGAATCCGGGGAAAAGCGGATCTGCAAAGGGTTCTTGGATTCTGCAGGGCAGGGGAGGAAGAAAAGGATTATTCCGTTATCGGAACTTTTGCACCACAGGATGCGGAGGGTCATTGTGTTTACTGCAATCACTGTGCGCCATGCCCTGTAGGGCTTAATGTAGGGCTTATCAATAAATATTATGACCTGTCTGTTGCAGGTGACAGGCTGGCGCATGACCATTATGATAAGCTGGAAAAGAAAGCAGGCCAGTGTATCGGGTGCGGACATTGTAATAACCGCTGCCCTTTCCATGTGGACCAAGTGGTACGGATGCAGGAAATTCTTGCTTATTTTAAGGAATGAAGAGGGGGTGGTATCTATGAAGATTGCAGTGTTAAAAAGCAGTCCGCATCAAAGCGGTTCCTGCTGCGCTTACTTTTATTTACGAAAGGGAGATTGAAATGAAGTATATAAAACTTGGAAACTCAGGCTTAACGGTATCTCGTATCTGTATGGGTTGCATGGGTTTTGGAAATGCGGCGACAGGACAGCACAGCTGGACAGTTGACGAGGAAGAAAGCCGAAAGATCATAAAGCATGGTCTGGATATGGGGATTAACTTTTTCGATACCGCCATTGTGTACCAGAACGGAACCAGTGAGCAATATGTGGGATTATCACACGCCAATGGAAGATATTATGGAAGGGCTGCATAATGCAGTTAAGTCCGGCAAGGTTCGCGCTATCGGAATTTCAAACTGTTTTGCATGGCAGCTTGCTAAGGCGAACTATTTTGCGAGGGAAAACGGACTGACAGAATTTGTTTCCGTTCAGGGACATTATAACCTGATCGCCAGAGAGGAAGAAAGGGAAATGACACCCTTCTGTGCATCGGAAAATATCGCCCTGACCCCATACAGCGCACTGGCAAGCGGCAGGCTCTCCAAACATCCAGAAGAAACTTCAAAACGTTTAAAAGAGGACAGTTATGCAAAGTTCAAATATGATGCGATCGCAGAAACAGACGGACTGATCATAAAGCGTGTTGAGGAACTAGCAGAAAAACACGGTGTATCCATGACAGAAGTTTCACTTNCGNGGCTGCNCNCCAAAGTAGCATCTCCCGTAGTGNGANNAACGAAATCCTTCCATGTAGNCGGCGCANTGAAAGCAGTTGAACTGCTGTTGGACGAAGAAGAGATTGTGTATTTGGAGGAACTGTATGTTCCACACAGGCTGGTTGGGGTAATGGCACAAAATGGCAGACAAAAAGCAGGTAATGTAGTATAAAAAGAAAGTTATGTACAAAACGGAGGGTTACTATGCGCTTTACAAATAAAGACTTGAAAAATATGATCATTTCGCTTTTTTGGAACAACTGCTCGTGATGCTGGTGGGAATTGCCGATATACTTGTAATAAGTTATGCGGGAGAAGCCGCTGTGTCGGGGGTATCACTTGTCAATCAGTTCAATACGATTTTTATCTATATTTTTACCGCGATTGCCTCCGGTGGCACTGTAATAGTCAGCCAGTAAATTGGAAGCAGGGATACGGATAATGGGGAAAAATCCTCCAGCCTGCTTTTGATGTTTTCCATTATGATTTCGCTGTTTATTGGGGCATTGGTCATTATCGGGAACCGCACAATGCTCGGTCTGTTGTTTGGCAGGGTAGAAGATTTCGTCATGGAAGCCTGTGTCACCTATCTGCGGATTTATATGAATGAAGCTGTGCGGTTTTTAAGTGATTTTCGCCAATCCCTTTATCTCTTGCATAAACTTTTCAGATGCCTTAGAAAATACCTGATATTTTTTCCAGACAATGCTCATGTTATCTTCCCTTTTGGGAGAGAGAGCGGAAACACAGATTGCTATTGCCAGAGGTGTTGATGATCTTATCAAATCCGATGGCGTAGCCTAAGCCTTCATCTACCATAAGTGAGGCGTTGAAGATTAATTTCCCGTTCGGTTTTATGTACTAAATTCAGGATTTCCTCAGCTCTTTTTCTTAAAATCATACCTTCTTCTGTAAGGGTGACGTTTCTGGAACCTTTCGTTCCACGGATTAAAAGCTGTTTCCCTAATTCTTCTTCCATAGCTTTTATTTGAGTGGAAAGCGTGGGCTGAGAAAGGTGCAGTGATTCGGCTGCCCTTACAATGCTCTGCTCGCTTGCCACTGCAAGAAAATATTGAAGTACACGTAATTCCATATGCTCAAATTCTCATTTTTTATTTCACGGCTTACAGTATAACATATTGATGAATAGGCTTCAACTATACAAAATGATTAAAAATAAGTATTTGTTATTTTGTTCCTTTTTCAATATACTTATATCAGGATTTTGAAGGAGGTTCACCAACGAAGAAAAGAATGCTTTTTGTTTTCCCATTGCTTATAATTCTTTTGCTGGCAGGCTGTAATGGGAGGAAATCGGTACAGGGTAATCAAAGTATAGAACATGTGGATATAGACGAAGACGGTGAAGATGTAAAGGATACGTTCCTGACTGACGTAGTTCCTACAGAAAAAATTGCGGAATTAGAAGATGGTCTTTTGTATGACCGGTATATGGGTGATTACGGTTTCGATGAGTTTCTTTCCGAAGGCGGAGCATCCTCCGATGGAGAAGTGATTGGGTTTCTGACAGAAAATCTGCTTGGTAATCCGGATTTGGAATTTATCGGTGAGATTTTTGGATGTAGTACAATTATGACACAGAATACCAAAGGGGAAATTTTATTTGGACGTAATTTCGATTGGAATTTCTGCGATGCACTGATAGTTATGACTTATCCTGAAAATGCCTATGCTTCTGTTTCTACAGTCAATATGGATTTTATCCGTCAGGGGGTAGGCGGCGTGGCAAGATTTTTCCGACAGTCAGAAGAAAGAGCAGATATTGAAAAATATTGATGTAGATATTTATACGGGAGATTTTACGGTCATTATGGGGGCTTCGGGCGCTGGGAAATCCACGCTGTTGTATGCGTTAAGCGGTATGGACAGCATAACCGATGGAAAGGTACTGTATCGGGGAAAAGAAATCATCATCTATAAAGAAAAGCAGACGTATCTTGTCAGTAATCTCACCCTGTTTGAAAATGTGGCAGTGGCAGGCTATCTGAATGCCGGACAGGACGCAAGGACGATAAGGAAAAAGGCAGAAGAACTGCTCGGACAGATGCATGTAGAAATGGCAAAGGACAGATTCCCTTCGGAGGTTTCAGGCGTAGAAGCGCAGCGGGCGGCGATTGCAAGGGTAATGATCAACAATCCGGAACTTTTATTTGCGGACGAACCAAAGGGGGCATTAAATAAACGGAATTAGAGGAAGTGTTGGATCTCTTGACAGCCTTAAACGGAAGCGGTCAGAGTATCCTGATGGTGACACATGATATCCGGACCGCAATCCGTGGCACGCGGATTCTCTATCTGGAAGGCGGAAAGGTTTTGGACGAGATAACATTACCGTCTTATCAGGAGACGGATGCAAAGAAACATGAAAAGAAATTAAGCGACTGGCTGAGTGCCTTGTCATGGTAAGGCGTGATCGTGATGGAAATAAAAACACTTTGGCTGGCGGACAGTATGTCAGGAATGAGATGGAACGGCTTGGGTATGGAACGATAACTTCATGGGTATCCGGCATTCCTGAAATTGAAACTCTGACAGATGANATTGGCNGANTTNCCAGTGTAGNGAAGNNAGGNANGCAGCNCATTATCTTCTCAGNANATGAANTANATGNNCAGGANACGGATAGTGAAGGGCAGCTTGTGACCTATGAGCCAGACAGGTACGATTATAAAATATTTTCTGATGGCATGGAGAGGCATGAGACAGAAGCAGCTAGAATCGGTCAGGGAGAAATCTACGTTCCTGTTTCCCTTAATTCTATGTTTGGAGTAGAGCTTGGAGATGAGATCAGCTTTCTGGTCGCACGAAACGGCGGAAGAAAGACATTCACTGTGAAAGGCTGGTTTGAAGATCCTTTTATGGGAAGTTCCATGATTGGTATGCTATGCTGGAGCGTGCCAATTCTTTGTATGATTCAGATTACAGGTTCAGGAAGTTTTACTTTTTGTCGACAGCCGCGGATGAGAAAGAAAATGCAGTAGACGGAGCCGTGAAGGAACTTTCAGGATGGATTTGTTTCCCCAAAGCGCGCCTAGCAGGAACCGTGTTTGGTGGCGGCGCTGATGTGGTTGGCGCGATTAACGGGCATCCGGCATTAGATAAGGCTTATGAGATGGGCAAAGCAATTTAGGAGGCAGCGTATGAAAAAACTGGTTTGTATGGTACTGCTTTTTGCGGTATTATTTACGATAACGGCTTGTGGGAACAGCAAAGAGGAACAAAATCCGGATAGGGAATCGGAAATCAGTACGATTTCGATTGATCAGTCTGATGCAGAATCAGAGGAAGAAAAAGAGCCGGAGACAGAAACAGGAGCATTACAAAAAAACGAAATACGGACAGAGATTCAGCCAACGGAATCTGCCCAAGAAAATACAGAGCAGGTAACAGAGATGAAGATGAAAGTTCAAGTTGGGGATACCATATTTACAGCAACGCTGGCGGAGAATTCTTCCGTGGATGCATTAAAGGAACTGATGGCAGATGGTCCGCTCACCTTAAATATGAGTGATTATGCCAATATGGAAAAAGGAGCAGATCTTGGGCTTACACTGCCACAGAACAATGAGCAGATGAATACACGAGCAGGTGATATTATCCTGTATCAGGGTAAGACGTTTGTCATCTACTATGATACAAATTCATGGAGCCTGACACCCATTGGGAAAATTGATAATGTGGATGCGGATGAATTGAGAGAGGTATTGGGAACTGGAGATGTTACGGTAACCTTGTCACTTGAATAAGGGAATCAGGAGGAGAGCATGAACATTTTAGTATTGAATGGAAGTTCCCACACGAATGAAATATGACGACAATGGTAAATGCTTTTGTAGAAGGGCCAGTGAGAACGGTCACGCAATCACTGTTGTGGATGTATGTAAGAAGAAATTTGGGATTATGCAACGGTTTATACTGACGATAGGGTGGGGTTCACCTTCCGCAACGGTGTGGAAGTCGGAACGGAGATTTAAAGCCAACAGCGACCGGAGTATCGGGTTTGTGCCAGATACCTCGGCCGCTTTTTCTGTGTATGGAAATAGTATACCCTTTGCAAAGAATGGAGGCAGAAGGCTTTTGTGACGAAGCACGGAAAGCCATTTATCAATATATGTTTGCATTAGCCCATGGGGCGGGAGTTTTGTTATCCCTGTCCTGCTTGGCAGCAAAAGGATTAGTGCTGAGGTACTGGCGAAAATTGAAGCTGAGTGTAGGATGATGGCAAATTCAGAGGTCAATTATGTGAATGAACACGGATATAAGAAGCCGGTCAGATGAGAATACAGAGCATTGCCAGTTCTAAAAACAAATTTGTTTTTTGTGCATATAATTTATTATGGTAAATACATCATTATTCAATATAAATATTAATGAGGTGGTTTCAATTGAATAATTTTAATACAAATTGGATGTTTAATCCGCCGAATCTGTTTAACATGGGAAGATATTCTGGTAGAAACTATAATCAAAACACATCACAGCCTTCCCCCAATAATAAAGCTGAGACAAACACAGCTGTATTAGAAAATTCTCAACACACAAGTACCACAGAACCGGAGGAATATGATTCTTCCTGTCATGGTGAGCCGGGCCCCATGGGCCCCAGAGGAGAACCCGGCCCGCCCGGCTGTCCCGGTGAACGCGGAGAAACTGGTCCACAGGGAGTCACAGGTCCACAGGGTCCACAGGGCGCTACCGGACCTATGGGACCTAGAGGGGAACCGGGGGCGCGTGGTCCGGCAGGACCTCCCGGCTATCCGCAAAACAGTGTATTTGCATCGTTTTTAGGTCAGGAGCTCATCATGCCTGAAAGTGCCAGTCTTCCGCTAAAAATTGATATACCGGATACAACCGGAAATATATCTCTCTGTAATAACTGCTCCGTCATGCTGACACCCGGTTACTATGCTATCTATTATTATATATCCACAGTGATGAAAAAGCATGGATTCATAAAGCTTGTACCAATCTTTAATGACTGTGAGCAGACGGGATATACAGTATATGCAGAGACGGCAAAGCGGATGGAAACACTTGCGATATCAAGATATTTTATCATTGAGATACCCAGTGAGTCCACACTGTTTTTTGCATGGTATTCTTCAGAATGCGCTTCCAAAATCAACATGAATTTGAGTATAGAAAAGCTCTGCAGACAATAAATCAAAGAAAAGGGAGAGCACGACATGGCAACAATAAGTCTGTGTATGATCGTCAAAAATGAGGAAATGTATATTGCACGTTGTCTCGACAGTGTAGCAGAACTTGTAGAGGAAATTATTATTGTAGATACCGGTTCGACTGATCGGACGGTAGAAATCGTGTCCAATTATACATCGAAGGTCTATTCGTATCCATGGAAGGATGATTTTTCTGATGCCAGAAACTATTCCTTTTCCAAGGCATCTATGGACTACTGTATGTGGATGGATGCCGATGACATTTTGGAAGAAACCGAAAAGGAGAAATTTCTGCAGTTAAAACGCTCTCTGTCACCGGATACGGATATTGTAATGATGAAATATAATACTTCCTTTGATGAAGCTGGTATGCCATCCTTTTCCTATTTTAGGGAAAGATGGATCAGAAACTGTTCACAATACCGCTGGGTCGGTGCAGTCCATGAAGTAATTCCTCCGGATGGCAGCGTAATATATTCCGATATTGCGATTTGTCACAAAAAGATAAATGCTGGGGATCCTGACCGAAATTTGAAAATATACCGGAAGATGCTCGCAGATGGAAAGATTCTGGAGCCGCGGCAGCAATATTATTACGGGCGGGAGCTATACTATCACAAGCAATACAAAGAAGCTGTCTCGGTGTTTGAACAGTTTCTGCTCTCACCGGAAGGATGGATTGAAAATAAAATAGAAGCATGTTCTATCTGCGCTAACTGTTATTCACGGCTGGGACAGGAACAATCCGCGCTGATCACTCTTTTGCGGAGCATGAGCTTTGATTTGCCAAGAGCTGAATTGTGCTGTGAGATCGGGAAGTATTTTTTGGAACATGGAAACTACCATAATGCCGTCTATTGGTATGAAACTGCTCTGAATACACAAAAAAATGAATACTCAGGCGGATTTATTCTGCCGGATTGTTATGATTATGTACCTCTTTTACAGTTATGTGTATGTTACGACAGAATGGGAGACCGGCAAAAGGCGAAAGAATACAATGAGAGAGCCGGAGCCTGCAAGCCTTATTCCAAAGCATATCTATACAATAAACATTATTTTGACAGCCTGCAAATTTCCTAGAGCGTGTTTCAAGCACGCTCTATTTTTTTCTAATAAAAGTAACAAATATTTACAATTTACATAAAATATTTGTATAAAAGATACTTTCTTGTCGAATCAATTAAGTGTCTTTGAAAAAAATGTAAAGGATGTGTTTTGTATGAATCAGAATAATTCATGTAACTGCTGTCAAAATCAGTGTCATCCTCCTTGCTGTGAACGTGGGCCGGCAGGACCCAAAGGCGATCAGGGTCCTATGGGCCCGCAGGGTATCAAGGGGGATACCGGATGTCCCGGCCCTAAGGGCGACAAAGGTGATCAGGGTCCTATGGGACCACAGGGTATCCCCGGCGCTCCTGGTGCAAGAGGACCCAGAGGAAATACCGGTCCAGTAGGACCCACTGGAAACACAGGTCCAAGAGGTTTTGCAGGTCCAAGAGGTTACGCAGGACCGCAGGGTATTCAGGGTATTCAGGGTGTTCGTGGCGATATTGGCCCGAAAGGTGATCCGGGCTGCGAAGGTCCAAAGGGAGATATCGGACCTCAGGGACCGGCAGGTCCAGTGGGACCAGTCGGTCCAGCGGGACCACAGGGAGATGTCGGACCTCAAGGACCTAGAGGTATTCCGGGTCCAACTGGTCCGACCGGTCCAACTGGACCTATGGGACCGCAAGGTGTGACTGGACCGCAAGGTATTCAAGGTGTGACTGGACCGATTGGGGTTCAAGGACCGAAAGGATGTCCGGGAGACGATGGTCCAACAGGAGCGACGGGAGCTGACGGCGTGACAGGTCCAACAGGAGCGACNGGAGCAACAGGNNCAACGGGNGCGACAGGAGCGACNGGAGCTGACGGAGTGACAGGTCCAACAGGAGCAACAGGGGCAACAGGNGCGACAGGAGCAGACGGAGCGACAGGTCCAACGGGAGCGACAGGAGCAACAGGAGCAACAGGGGCAACAGGAGCGACAGGTCCAACAGGAGCTACAGGTTCAACTGGCGTTGCTGGCACGGGAGCTATCATTCCCGT
>WFLY01000169.1 GCA_009177215.1 Bacillota bacterium | reverse complement strand
TACTACATAATAAATCAGCACTCTCCGAGCAAAACCCAGCATCTCCATTTTGTAGATGTCCTGTATAAAGTTCTCAAAATCATTAAAAATAAACAACGCAAATACAATTGCAAAAGCAATTGTGGCGCTTAAAACAGATTTTAACACCTGTATGGCAATATAATCACTGCGGAAATAATTACCGATTTCCACATATTTCTTGCCTTCCTTATCCTCATATGATGCCATTTTCGTCATCAATATGATTCGTTCTTCATTTAACATAACTATTCCTCCTAGAGAAACCTCATCTTAGGGTTGTCTTTGTTATTTCCTTTAGTCTGAGGTCTCCCTTTAGGTTTGTTGGCATCCAATATACTCTGAAAGCCCATTGTCATATTTAATTTACACTTTTCACAGAATTTCCCTGTTCGAATCGAGGCTCCACAGCTTTCACAATTTAAGTATATAGCAGAATTCTCCGTAACCTCCAAACGCTCTTCACGCAGCCACTGTTGTATCTGAGCTGTAGGCACATCACAGGTTTCAGACACTTCCTGTATGCTTACGCCCGGATTCTCACGAATAAACTCCTTTACCTCCTGAAACTTCGATTCCATGTTCTCCCTACATGCCTGACACAAAATCGGTCCGCCTAAATAATTGAAAATACGTCCACAGCCCCCGCAATTTCTAACATTCATAGCATATCCTCCCATTTAAGAAGTCCAATTAAATTCCTTCTCCACAAGCAAGCGTGACAAAATAAACATTCCGTACTCCATGTTCTTTGAGTACGGTGCTCACCTCATCAATAGTACTACCCGTAGTGTATATGTCATCTACCACTATGACTGTATTTAATTTTACATCATTTTGCGCAACATTGAAAGCCTTTTTCAAATTATTTTGACGTTCTTTAGGATTTTGTCGTTTCAGGGGCACGGTATTTTTCACACGAACCAATAATTTACCATAAACAGGAATATCCATACGGCGTCCAATTTCGTCCGCCAGCAGCTTCGCCTGATTATACCCTCTTTTCCTTTCTCGTTTCCTATGCAGCGGCACTGGCACTAGGGCATCCGGCTTTACACTGCATATAAAATCCCCCAGAAATGCCGCGACAGCCTCCCCAAAATATTCCGCATACTCTCTCCTTCCGCTATATTTAAAACGGTAAATGGCAGAAGCCGCACTATGATATTCATAAAGCGCCCTGCCTCTGATAAAATTATGCTTTATCCGCCTGCAGTCACCGCAAAGCTCCCGCTCCCTCCACAGCTTTTTGCCACATTGCAAACACCATGGAGGCGTTAAGAGCTTTAGCCGTTTCATACACCTTAGACATATCTTTTCTCCAAAGGGGCGCACAATATCATCGCACACCGGACAACGCAGCGGGAAAATCAGCTGAACACATAATTTTATCCCGGCTTTAAAGTAACGCTTTATTTTATTTTCTATATACATTGGTCCTTCCTCACAGACCTTCTCCGAACATTTCATCACCGATATACTGCACCGGAAGCCTCTAACTCCGTAAGCCTCTTGGCAAGCGCCGTGTATCGCCTGTTTTCACTTACATTATCAATCATACTCCTCACCGTACCACTACTGCCCAAAATAGTTACACATCGTTTTGCTCTCGTAATGCCCGTATACAAGAGGTTGCGGTTAAACAACATTCTGGATCCTCCCAAGAGAGGCATAATCACAGCCGGATACTCACTTCCCTGAGATTTGTGTATGGTAATCGCATAAGACAGCTCAAGCTCCTCTAACATAGAAAAGGGATAAGTAACTCTGCGCTGTTCATCATACTCCACCACCAGACAAGAACCCGCTTCATTGATTTCTATAATTCTTCCCATATCCCCATTAAAAATACCCACACCTTTGTCAATGGGTATTCCATAACGGCTTACTATTTCCCACTCCAACTGATAGTTATTCTTAATCTGCATAACCTTGTCGCCTTCACGGTACACAGTGTCGCCGCTCACATACTCCCGCTTCTTATTGTCAGGAGGATTCAAATATCTTTGTAAAATACCGTTTAATACCTCACATCCAAGACTTCCTTTCCGCATGGGAGTAAGCACCTGTATATCAAAAGGCGTTGCTTCCACATACCCCGGAAGCTTATCCTGTATCAATTGTATCATATGTTTGTATATGACATTAACGTCGTTTCTTTCAAGCAGAAAAAAATCACGGGATTTATTATCCAGAGTAATTTGTTCACCCTGATTGATTCTATGCGCGTTGACAATAATGTCACTTTCCCCCGCTTGCCGGAAAATCTTACGCAAAACTACCATGGGAAAACAATTACTGCACATGACATCCCGAAGCACCTGCCCTGGTCCCACGCTTGGCAGCTGATCCACATCACCCACCAATACCAATCTGGTTCCCGGCGCAACCGCTCGCAAAAGCGCTTGAAAAATCTGAATATCCACCATGGACATTTCATCAATAATAATTACATCCGCCTCCAGCGGGTTCTCCTCATTACGCTCAAATCTTACCTTTTTGGAGTCCTCGTCAGAAAGCGCACTGTTCAGCTCCAACAGGCGATGAATGGTACGCGCCTCAAAACCTGTCGCCTCCGTCATTCGTTTAGCGGCTCGCCCCGTGGGCGCTGCCAAAAAGATATCAAGCCCCTCCGCCTCAAAATACCGGATAATCATATTGATGGTAGTAGTTTTGCCGGTTCCCGGTCCGCCGGAAAGAATAAACAAACCGTTTTGAATACAATGAAGCACCGCCTGAAGCTGCAATTCATCCAATTCCATGTGCAAATCCTTCGCCTGCTTTTCCAAACGCCTGCGAATCGTCGTTTCCTCTGCCGGCAGATATGCTTCCTCCATCATTGGAATATTCAGCTGATGAAGCATTCTGGCACAATTCAGTTCTGCATGATAGTAAGAGGCGGCAAAAACACATTCCTCTTTGATCACCAATTTTTTATCCATCATCATATTATCTAACTGCGGACGGATATTCTCCTCGCTCACCCCAAGTAATNTNTGTGCCCTGTCAATCAATATATTCATGGGCAGATAACAGTGGCCCTCTCCCACCGCGCCAAGCNGCGTANATAAAATACCNCTGCGGATACGGTAATCCGANTCGGTATGGATACCTNTTCTTGCTGCTNTTTCNTCTGCCATTTTAAAACCCACACCGCTGATATCTTCTGCTAAGCGATAAGGGTTTTCTCTCATAATACCATAAAGCTCCATGCCATAGGTATTATAAATTTTGACCGCCAATGCATTGGAAATACCGTATTTCCCCAAATAAACAAATGCCTCCCGCAGGTCTTTTTTCTCCTCCATCTGCACGGCAATTTCCCGTGCCATGCGCTCACTGATACCCTTTACTTCTACGAGGCGTTCCGGTTCCTCCTCAATGATACGAAAGGTATCGTCACTGAATTTTTTAACAATACGTGCCGCAAGCGCAGCTCCTATACCCTTTACCGCTCCGGAGCCTAAATAGCGTTCCATCCCTGCGCTATCCTCTGGTTCTACCATCTCATAGCTGTTTATTTTGAACTGTCTGCCGTAAACAGGGTGCTCTACATATTCTCCATGTGCGGCAATATTTTCTCCCTGTGTCAGTCCCTTGCACATGCCTACACAAGTAATTTCCTCCCCTCCTGCCACGAGATTAAAGACAGTATATCCATTGTCACTATTTTGAAAAATAATATGCTCTACATAACCGTTAATTGTATCCATTAAATTCACACCGTTTTATCTGATTTCAGGGAAAACTTCCGACTCGGAAAGACAGAAAAAGACTGCCTGTATTGGGCAGCCTATACCTCTTGATTATCCAATCCATAATTACGTCTCATCTGCTCGTAAAGCGTTTGAGCAAGCCCGAGACTATTCTGTTCCGTGGACTCCTTCGCAATACCTTGAATCATCTGATCCTTATAATAATCTAACATATTTGTCGTAGAAGCCGCATTATCCTCATTCTTAGGAATCGTCTTCATCATTTCTTTAAACATCAGTTCCAAAAAATATGCCTCAAACTGTTTGCAGGCATCCATCAATTCTTCATCTGTACTGTTGGAATAGTCGGATTTCAGCTGCTGTTCCAGTTTGGACGCCGACTGAGCGGAACCTGTTGCATATATATCATTATATCCTGAGGTAATATTACCAATATCCATTTTTATACCCATCTGCGCGTTGCGGCGCGCACTCAAATCAATAGTTGAATACGCATTTTTATTCAACCTTGNTCCTATCTGCCAGCTTTAACANGCACTTACNTTCTTANGTTATTCGCCTGTNGCAACATTTCATCCGANGCNGTAATTGNCNTAGAATTTAACTCATAGGCACGCTGTGCTACTATCATATTTACCATTTCGTCAACAACCTGCACATTAGAGCCTTCCAAATAGCCCTGTATAACACTGGTTCTCTCTACGGCCGGATTAGTGGCTTCATTGATTGCCTGCCCGCTTGCTGCCGTCTGACGATAGAGGCTGTCGGCAAGCTTGTCGAGACCGTTGGGGTTATTAAACTGAAATACACCTATACGGACGCCTATACGCTGAAGATTCTCGTTTGCATCGGGATAACATAATTCGCCGTCCTTCGATACCTCTATTCTGCTTAGAATGTAAGTATCCGGCAGTACTATGGGTCTGTTCTGGGTATCCAGANCCGGTAAGCCGTCAGAGGTGGCNAACATATTACCGTTTGTGGCAAGAGNAAATTTTAAATTACCGTTTCTGGTATAGTATGTATTGCCGTCCTCTCCCCTCACAGCGAAAAAACCCTTACCGTCAAGCGCAAATGCNGTATCGCTCTCACTTGAAATCATATTTCNCGTTGTGAACACAGACGAAATAGAAGCGTTACGCACACCCAAGCCCANCTGTGCGCTTCCGGGCTTGGTTTCGCCGTTTGCCGAGGTGGTCCTTGTCTGTATNTTTTGATACAGAAGACTCTTNANTTCATTTACCTGAGTCTTATACCCCGAAGTATTTACATTTGCCAAATTATTGGCGATGGTATCAATATTAGTCTGTTGCGCAATCATTCCCGTTGCCGCTGTCCATAAACTCCGTACCATAATTTGCCTCCTTATACCTTAAGCAGATATGTGCAGCTTACTGCAATGTATTCTCTATTGTACTCTTCCTAACTGATTCACTGCAATATCCAGTGAGCTGTCATAAGTCTGTATCACTTTCTGATTGGATTCATAAGCCCTCGTTATAGAAATCAAATTCACCATCTCTCTGACAACCTGCACATTAGACATTTCCAGCCATCCTGAATTAACAGTGGCATTTGCCGCCGTCATTCTCGCGCCCTCTATGGGCTGGTAGTAGGTCTCACCATATTTCTCAAGATAATCATAATCTTCAAAATCCGTCACCTGAATCTGCGCAATATTTACTCCGTCCTGAGAAATCATTCCCGCGCTGTTAATTACAGACTCCTTAAGAGTATCCAAACGGATTCTTCGGTTCTGAGTATCTAACACATAATCTCCATCCTGAGTAACCAGATAACCCTCCCGGTTCAAGGTAAACTGCCCCGCACGGGTATATTTGGTAGAGGTTTCTCCCGCTTTATTGGTAAACTCTATCGCAAAGAAGCCTTCTCCCGATAAAGCCAAATCATAGGTATTGTCGGTGTTGCGGAAGGAGCCTTGTGTATAGTCGGTATAATTCTCACCGATTTTAACACCAGGGTTATTGATACCTGTTCTCTGTACATTNATAANGCCCACAGACGNATCCTTTATTTTCNCCGTCAANATATNGTCAAAGGNCTGGCTGNTAGANCNNTCCTNTTTAAAACCAACCGTGGAANCATTGNCCAAGNTTATTTGTCATAATATCCATTCTCTTCTGTTCATTTACCATGCCTGTATATGCAGTGTATAATCCCTTAAGCATACTTTATCTCCTTCACTTATGCCAGTCTTAGTTATTTCCTACCCGCCGAAGCTTTTTATCATTGATTAATTATCGCGATAACCGGAAAGGAACTCCACATATTTACCGGTGCCGATGGCGACTGCGGTCATGGGATCCTCTGCCGTCATGGTATTAATACCAGTTCTTGCGGAAATCAAATCCTCCAAGCCTCGCAACAGGCTTCCTCCACCGGTAAGCACGATTCCTCTGTCAGCAATATCTGCAGCAAGCTCCGGAGGGGTCTTCTCCAAAACGCTGTGAATCGTTTCCACAATCTGTGCCGTGGTCTCGCGCAGTGCCTCCTCCGTCTCTTCGGAGGATACCTTAACCGTCTTAGGCAAACCCGTTACCAGATTACGCCCTCTTACGTCCATATAATCTACTTCCGGTCTCTTATACGCAGAGCCAATTTTAATCTTTAAATCCTCTGCAGTTCTTTCACCAATCAGAAGATTGTGCTTTTTACGCATATAGCGGACAATCGCCTCATCAAAGTCATCGCCTGCAATCTTGATGGATGCGCTGACAACCGTGCCTCCCAAAGAGATTACCGCAATGTCGGAGGTTCCACCCCCGATATCCACAATCATATTGCCGCAGGGTTTGGAAATATCAATACCCGCACCGATAGCCGCTGCAATAGGCTCCTCAATAATGGCAACCTCCTTGGCTCCGGTCTGATAGGTTGCATCTTCAACAGCCTTCTTCTCAACCTCGGTAACCCCGCTTGGCACACATACCGCAATACGGGGTCTGCGGAAGGTTCTCTTCCCTAACGCCTTCTGGATAAAATATTTCATCATCTTCTCTGTAACGGTATAATCCGAAATAACGCCTTGGCGCAGAGGTCTTACCGCCACAATATTGCCCGGCGTCCTACCAAGCATTAAGCGGGCATCCTCTCCGATTGCCTTTATTTTGTTAGTATCTCTATCAAAAGCCACCACTGACGGCTCCTTCAGTACAACGCCTTTCCCTCTGATGTAAACAAGAATGCTGGCTGTTCCTAAATCAATTCCAATATCTGTGCACTGCATATATCTTATACCCCTTTCTAATGGTATCTATTTCGATTTTTCATTACGCAAAGTCATACATGCTCTATTATAACCGAAACTTTTCCATTTTCATAGGGTTTTATAAAAATTTTAAAAAATAAATCGGACACAGAAAATGAAACGGTTCCATCCGCTCTTTCTTCTGCGTCCATGCATTTTTAATTGAAACATCACTTTTTAATTTAGGTCAAAATTAATATCGACACGATACTCAAATTANTTTAGTANTGTTTTTGCTTTCTCCAACATTTTTTTAATGTAATGANCCGTATAGGAATTTTTATTACGTGCAACCTCCTCCGGCGTTCCCTGCGCAATCACGGTTCCGCCCCTGTCACCGCCCTCAGGACCGATATCGATGATATAGTCCGCCGTCTTGATAACATCAAGATTATGTTCGATAACCACCACGGTATTGCCGCCCTCCGTAAGCCTGTGAAGAATTTCCACCAGCTTGTGCACGTCGGCAAAATGAAGCCCCGTGGTAGGTTCGTCCAAAATATAGATAGTCTTGCCGGTACTGCGGCGGCTCAGTTCTGTGGCAAGCTTAATACGCTGTGCCTCACCGCCGGAAAGCTCTGTGGACGGCTGCCCCAGCTTTACATATGACAGTCCCACATCATACAGCGTTTCTATTTTCCGCCGGATAGAAGGTAGATTTTCAAAAAATCCCAGCGCCTCTTCCACCGTCATATCCAGCACATCAAATATGTTCTTCCCCTTATACTTTACGTCTAAGGTCTCCCGATTATAACGTTTTCCGCCGCACACCTCGCAGGGTACATATACATCGGGCAAAAAATGCATTTCAATTTTAATAATGCCGTCGCCGCCGCACGCCTCGCAGCGCCCTCCCTTTACATTAAAACTAAAACGCCCCTTAGTGTAGCCTTTTGCCTTGGCATCCGCCGTGGAAGCAAATAAACCTCGTATCTGGTCAAATACGCCGGTATAGGTTGCCGGATTGGAGCGCGGGGTCCTGCCAATGGGCGACTGGTCAATATCAATTACTTTGTCCAGCTGCTCCAGACCCTGAATATCCTTATGCTTTCCGGGAATACATCTTGCACGGTTCAAATCTCTCGCCAAATGCTTATAAAGTATCTCATTCACCAAGGAGCTTTTTCCCGAGCCGGATACCCCTGTAACACAGGTCATAATGCCCAGCGGAAACTTCACGTCTATATTTTTCAGATTGTTTTCCCGCGCTCCGCATACCTTGATATAACCCGTAGGCTTTCTGCGCTCCGCAGGTACAGGAATGCTTGTCCTTCCGCTCAAATACTGACCTGTTACGGATTCGGGCACCTTCATAATCTCCTTAGCCGTGCCGCAGGCAATCACTTCCCCGCCATGGGAGCCGGCTCCCGGTCCGATATCCACAATATAATCCGCTGCCAGCATGGTATCCTCATCATGTTCCACTACAATCAANGTANTACNCAAATNCNNCAGATTNTTCAAGGTTGCGAGCAGTTTATCGTTGTCTNTCTGATGCNAGCCGATGCTGGGNTCGTCCAAAATATAGCATACGCCCACCAAACCGGAANCAATCTNTGTGGCAAGCCTGATNNGCTGCNCTTCACCGNCCGAGAGAGTTGCCGTTGNTCTGGACANGGACNAATAATCCAAGCCTACATCAATCAGAAAGCCTACTCTTGCACGAATTTCCTTCAGCACCTGTTTACCAATCAGCTGTTGTTGATTGGTAAGCTGTAAATCCTGCAGGAAATCATGTAACTGTAAAATTGACATTGCCGTCACTTCATAAATATTCTTATCACAGATAGTTACGGCAAGTGATTCCTTTTTCAAGCGCATACCTTTACATTCCTTACAAGGCGTAATGCGCATAAAGGTCTCATATTCCTGCTTGGATGCTTCGGAGAAAGTTTCCTTATACCTGCGTTCCACATTTCGAACAAGACCTTCAAACGCTATGGGATACACCCCCGTGCCCCGCTGCCCCGTATAGTGAACCTTTACCTCCTTGCCATTAGTTCCATGGAGCAGAATATCCTTAATCTTATCGGGATATTTCTCAAAGGGAGTATCTAAATCAAACTGATATTCCTTGCAAAGAGCCTGCAAAATCGCATTGGTAAAGCTGGATTTATCGGAACAGGACTGCCACCCCATCACCGCAATAGCTCCTTGATTAATACTCAGCCTCTTATCCGGTATCATCAGGTCCTCATCAAATTCCATCTTATACCCAAGACCCACGCACTCCGGACAAGCGCCAAAGGGATTGTTAAAGGAAAAGCTTCTGGGCTCCACCTCACTGACGCTGATACCGCAGTCCGGACAGGAAAAGCTCTGGCTGAAATTCATAGGTTCCCCACCGATAATGTCTACCACAAGCAACCCTTCCGCCAAATCCAAAACATTCTCAATAGAATCTGCCAGACGGCGCTCAATCCCTTCCTTTACTACCAATCTGTCTACCACAATATCAATATTATGCTTGATATTCTTATCCAGCTTAATCTCTTCCGTCAACTCATAGAGGCTTCCGTCAATACGCACGCGCACATAGCCGCTTCTGGAAGCTCGCTCCAGCACCTTGGCATGTTCTCCCTTGCGCCCCCTGACTACGGGAGCTAAGAGCTGTATCTTGGTTCCTTCATCCAATTCCATAATCTGGTCAACCATTTGGTCCACACTCTGACGGGCAATTTCCCTGCCGCACTTGGGGCAATGAGGGATACCAATCCTTGCATATAACAGTCGAAAATAATCGTAAATCTCCGTAACGGTTCCTACCGTGGAACGAGGATTCCTGTTGGTAGACTTCTGATCTATGGAAATCGCCGGAGAAAGACCGTCAATGCGCTCCACATTAGGCTTCTCCATCTGTCCCAGAAACATACGGGCATAGGAAGAAAGCGATTCCATATAGCGCCTTTGCCCTTCGGCATAAATAGTGTCAAAAGCTAAGGATGATTTACCCGAACCCGACAAGCCGGTCAAAACCACCAGCTCATTTCTCGGGATATCCACATTAATATTTTTCAGATTATGTTCCCGTGCGCCGCGAATTTTAATATATTCTGCGGATGCTTGCTTCGGCGGACGCATTTTCTTTATTTCTTCCATAATTGTACCTCTTTTCTTACTATGTCTTTCCAATATCCGGCAGCCAAACACTTAAATCGTCAGCAAATGCGTATATCTGCCAACTTATGAATGGCATGGCTGAAATGCTACAATATTTTCTATAAATTCCTAATGTGATATTCTCATTTTTGAAATTCTCCTATTCTTCATCCAGCTCCTGCAGCTTCTGTTTCAATTCAATCATTTTATCACGCAGCTCTGCCGCCGCCTCGAAGTTCAGCTCTGCCGCCGCCTTCTGCATCTTTTTCTGAATATCCGCAATCAGCTTTTCCAGTTCCTTCCTGTTCATGGATTCCGGGTCTTTCTCAAACCGTACCTCCTCCTTGGCAATCACCTTGGAAATACTGATTAACTCGCGAACCGCTTTTTTGATGGTCTGAGGCGTAATACCATGCTCCTCATTATATTTCATTTGAATCTCACGCCGCCTGTTGGTCTCATCCAAAGCGGCACGCATGGAATCCGTTATCACATCCGCATACATGATAACATGACCTTCCGCATTTCTCGCCGCTCGCCCGATTGTCTGTATCAGAGAAGTCTCACTCCTAAGAAAGCCCTCCTTATCCGCATCCAATATAGCCACTAAGGAGATTTCCGGAATATCCAAGCCCTCTCTGAGTAGGTTAATACCCACCAGCACATCAAACACATCCAGACGCATATCACGGATGATCTCTGCGCGCTCCAGCGTATCAATATCCGAATGTAGATATTTCACACGGATACCTACCTCTTTCATATAATCCGTAAGATCTTCCGCCATTCGTTTCGTCAGGGTAGTAATCAATATTTTATTTTGCTTTGCAACCTCTTTATTCACTTCACCTATCAGGTCATCAATCTGCCCTTCCACAGGGCGTACTTCCACTTCCGGATCTAAAAGACCCGTAGGGCGGATAATCTGCTCCGTTCTAAGCAGCTCATGCTCCGACTCATAATCCGAAGGGGTTGCGGATACAAACATCATCTGGTCAATATGAGCCTCAAACTCTTGAAAATTCAAGGGTCTGTTATCCAGCGCCGAGGGCAGCCTGAAGCCATAGTCCACCAAAGTTGTCTTACGGGAACGGTCCCCCGCATACATTCCCCGAATCTGGGGTATCGTCATATGAGATTCATCTATGATAATCAAAAAATCATTTTTAAAAAAGTCCATCAAGGTCATAGGAGGAGATCCGGGAGGCATACCGTTCAAATGCCGGGAATAATTTTCAATGCCTGAGCAAAACCCCGTCTCCCTCAGCATTTCAATATCAAAATTGGTGCGCTCCGCAATACGCTGCGCCTCTATCAGCTTATCCTCACCCTTAAAATATCGGACGCGTTCTTCCATTTCTTTTTCTATGTTATTACAGGCTATCTTGATTTTATCCTGAGAAACCACATAATGGGAGGCGGGAAAAATAGCAATATGGTTCAGTTCCGCATGTACCTTGCCCGTCAGCGGCTCCACTTCGGCAATCCTGTCAATCTCATCCCCAAAAAATTCAATGCGGATAAAATAATCTCCGCCCTGCGCAGGATTTACCTCCAGCACATCCCCCCGAACGCGGAAGGTACCCCTCGACATATCCATATCATTTCTTGTATACTGGATATCCACCAGTTCTCTCAGAACCTGATCTCTATCCTTAACCATACCCGGGCGCAGTGACACAATCATATCTTGATATTCGTCAGGGCTTCCCAAGCCGTAAATACAGGACACACTTGCCACTACCACCACATCCCTGCGCTCCGTCNGAGACNCNGTTGCCGAAAGCCGCAGCTTATCAATCTCNTCATTGANAGNTGAGTCCTTGGCAATATAAGTATCCNAGGAAGGCACATAAGNCTCCGGNTGATAATAGTCGTAATAGGAGACAAAGTACTCCACCGCATTCTCNGGAAAGAANTCCTTAAACTCACCGTAGAGCTGCCCCGCCAAGGTCTTGTTGTGGGCAATGACAAGCGTAGGCTTATTCAATGCCGCAATAACATTTGCCATGGTAAAGGTCTTGCCGGAGCCGGTAACTCCCAGCAAGGTCTGGAATTGATTGCCCGCTTGAAAACCCTCCACCAGCTCGGCAATCGCCTGAGGCTGGTCGCCGGTTGGTTGATATTCTGAATGAAGCACAAAACGATCCATAAAAACCCTCTCATTTATTTAAAATAATAACGCCAATACTTACCGTCTATATAATAAGAATAATTATATTCTCTTTCAATCCAAGTCCTAATCCATGTACCCTCATCCATGGCACTATTTAGATTTCCGTACCAACAGCTAACCACTACTACATCAGGGTATTTTTTTGGNTGTAAATCCCAATAATTAAGAATTGTTTCATTATANGTTGGTGCGGGAACCGTTGTTGGGGCAGAANTTTCAACATTTTTATNTAAGNAACNTAAAGAATCNAATTCGTTGNTTANTAAAAAAACAGAATCCCCGTCACTTATATACTCTTCCCACTCTTTTAATGTCTCATTCTGTATATAAGCGCCCATATATTCCGTTATAATTGCTTTTGCAGGACCATCATTTATTATACCCCTTATCGAAAAAATAGTGCTTACATGTCCATTGAGTGGTCTGATCACATAAATATTTCTGAGAAACTACCAATCCAACAATATATAAAGTATNNTNTTCTTCCGGTAAATACCTTNGNNAAGAAAAACNTATCATTAAATATATACTTAATCGCTATNAGGNTAGCTATTNTAANCNAAANATAATCCTTTTTAATCTTTGNCATNCATTGCTCNCTTCTTTTCCTATTATAANANAGTATTAAANAAANGTACAGAGNAAATGAACATTTGNTCTNTAGNTTTCAATNATAATACACTNCCGCCTCAANAGNAGTGTATTATTTAGTAAATTTAAAAAAGCTTTTCGTTCCAAAAGCTCTGCTGATACGTCTTGTTTTAGTATTTATCGATGCTGCCTTTCCGGCATATTGCAAAACCGCCCCTACACCCCAAACAGAGTAAGCGCGCTCTCCGTCAAATAAACCGCAATACATGCCGCTACCGCCACCACCGTCAAGCTCTTTCCCTTCATTGCCAAAAAAATGGACACAAAAAGACCTGCTGCCGCGGAAACCTTATTATCCGTTGCATAAAATATTGCCGGTATCGTCATTGCTGTCAGTACCGCATAGGGAATGTAATATAAAAATGATTTTATAAAACGGTTCTCTATCTTCTTGCGCAAAGCCGCAAAGGGAACCGCACGAATCAAATAAGTGGACCCTGCCAATATCAGTAAATAAATAAAAAATTCTTTTAATTCCATTACTCTCCTTCCTCCTTGACAGGGAACAAAACAGCCCCCAGCACAGCAGCAAATATAGCGCAAATGCTGATAGAAAGCCCGCTGGAAATCTGATGTAAGAGCGGCAAATAATAAAACAGACAGCTAAAAAGAAGCGCCATAAGCACTACAAGGATTACGGTTTTCTTTTTCTGCATCTCAGGAACCACAATTGCCACAAACATACCATAGATTGCAAGACTCAAAGCACTCATCAGTCTGTGGGGCAAAACATTGCCAAGCAGGGCGCCTATCAATGTTCCTATAGACCATCCCAAATAAGGAATAGTTGACAGCCCCGCAAAAAAAGACCTTGTCACGTTCTCCTCCGCGCTTGCCACCGCAAATATTTCGTCTGTCATCATAAAGCCCAACAGCCAACGATATATTCCCTTAAATTTACCGTCCACCTTCTGCGACAGGGAAATGGACATAAATGAATATCTAATGTTTATAGTCAACTGGGAAATAAGCATTTCTATGTATTGCCCCGGATAGAGCATTACTCCGATTCCCGCAAATTGCCCCGCCGATGTAACCGTCGTCATGGATATGAGTACCGCCTGCCACCATGACAGACCATAGGATACCGCCATAATTCCAAAGGTAAAGGAAACCGACAAATATCCTAAGCCTATGGGAACTCCCAGCCTCAATCCCCGAATATATGAATTCATAAAAACAAACCTCCGCAATCTATTGCTCCGCGCTACAGGCTATGCCACGGCAAAACCGCACACAGACGTCACTGCAGTGCCGAAATAAAAATCGTTCCTTCCTCCGCAGCCGTTTCTATCTCAAAGAGATATACCGGTTGATAAAAGCCTTTAGTGTCAATTTCATAATCCAAATGAATCCCTTTCACGGTTATCACTCCGGAAGAAAAATCGTAACCAAAGGAATTAAATCTGCCAGCCTTCAAATTCTCATATGCCTGCTGCTCCGAAATAACAGGATATACCTTATAGGGCTGATATGCAATNATNTGATTNCTAAAACCCGANATCACACCATCTTCTGTATAGGTACANGATACCGAATCGTCATACAAAGTATCCTCTNTCAAAAGCTTGTCCGCCAGAAAGAAATACCTTCCTTCCCCCAAATCTTCAAAGCCTGCATCATCGGGAATAGACACTCCTGATTGGCATAAACCGTAAAAATCGTTGCAAACATGCCCACTGCCGCTCCTAAAGGAATCTGATACAAAAGCACAGGCATAAATCTGTCTTTTCCCTCTTTTTTTCTTTTTACCGCACTGACGATATAATAGAAAATACGATACAGCCCATACCCTATCATTGCTCCAAGAAAATTATTAAAAATATCATCCGTTTCAAAAATTCCTCTTTTCAATACAAGCTGCCCAACCTCAATCAACACCGTCAAGCCCAAGCCCGCCAGATAGGTCTTCCAAAATACCCGGAACTTAGAAAATAAAAACGGCAGCAAAAAACCAAACGGCACAAATAGCAATATATTCAGAATAATATTGCGCCATTCTCTTGCAGAAAAATGATTCCACGCTTCCCGATAGGAATAAAAAAGCCTCCACTGCATACGGCTCTCCCAATAAGCCCCCCTGCTCAACATGGTAGCGCCGAATACCACCATCAGATAACATATAAAAACACCATACAAAAAAAGCCGACCGGGCTTGATTTTTCGTGTTCCCCCACACAGCTTCCTGTAAACAATGAAATATCCCAACAGGAAAAGGACTGCTGCAAATATTGCAGCAGCCATTCCCAAAAGTAAATATTCCTTTGCCAATGACATAATATCCGAAACCCTCATTATTTCATCATGCCTCCGAGTACTTCTTTCGCCTTTTCAAGCTGATTATCATACTTTCCCTCAGTATTATAGTAGGTCTCACCATCAAATTCACAGATAATATCAGGTTCAATACCAATGCTGTGAATATTGCGGCCCTTAGGCGTAAAATAACTGCTTACAGTCACCTTCATTGCCGAGCCGNCCCTGAAAGNAATANTCTGCTGAACGATACCCTTGCCANAGGTGGTGGTTCCTATCAATGTACCTTTTTCATAATCCTGAATGGCGCCCGCCAAAATCTCCGCAGCGCTTGCAGAATTCATANCCNCNAGCACCACCATAGGGATGTCTATTTCTCTGGCGCCGTCGCTCTTATACTCCACACGCTTACCGTTTTTATCCTCTGTGTAAACCACCAGCCCCTTCGGCAACAGCATCTCGGAAATATCCACCACCGAAGTAAGCCCGCCGCCCGGGTTCGCACGTAAATCCAATATCAGCCCTTTCATGTCAGAGCCTCTGAGAGTAGCCAATGCGTCCGCGAACTGGTCTGCGGTTATATCATCAAACTCAACAATCTGTATATAACCCATCCCGTTATCAAGCATTTCATATTTAACCGTAGGACTGTAAACCTTCTGTCTGGTAGCTGTCACCTGAAGGTAATCGCTGACTCCTTCCCTGACAATAGTCAATGTAACCTGTGTTCCCTCTTCTCCTCTTATATAAGACACCGCTTCTGTCAGCGTCAAACCATAAGTAGCCACATCATCCACCTGATATATCAAATCATTTGCCCTAAGACCGGCTGCTTCTGCAGGCGTTCCCGCAATGACACCGCTGATTTTGGGCAGGGAACTGTTTTTATCCATACTCACATATGCACCAATACCGTAATACACCCCCGACATCTGGCTCATTAAATCCTCCAGCTCCACTGCGGTATAATATTCCGAATATGGGTCGCCCAACGAAGCCAGCATCCCCTTATAAAGACCATCCTGCAGCTTTTCGTCCGTCAGTCCATCCAAATAGAAATACTTGTCAATAGTCGCTTCCAAAGTCTGCAGCTTCCTTATGGTCTCCATATTAATTGCGGAATTCTCCGAAATCTCCAAATCATCAAGATTTCTCTCAGCCTTTCGCGAGCCTGTAATTTTTGCTGCTCCAAAGGCAATCAGTTCAACAATTATTGCTATCAGCAGCCCTATCAAGATACCGCGCCAAAACATTTTCCGCTTTTCATTATCCTTTGGCGTATTCTCCTGAACATTCTGCATATGATTTAATGAATCTAAGTCAAAATAACGATTTTCGTTTTCCATCTTTTTTGCTGTCAAACAGCTCTCCTTCCATAAAGTCTGCATAATATTAGTCCGCTGCAAACTCTTCTCCCCACCATTTTCTCCTTACTGGGATAAATAGTTCCACGGAGACACATAAGCTCCGTCCTTACGGACGCTGAAATGCAGGTGATTACCTGTAGAACGTCCTGTGGTACCGACTGCCGCTATTGTCTCTCCTCTCACCACAACATCATCTTTTTTTACATACAGCGCAGAGGCATGCATATAAATCGTATATAAACCACTGCCATGGTCTATCATCACGTAATTGCCCATAGTAGCGCTATAGGCAGCCGCCACCACAACGCCGTCATACGCGGCATAAATTGCAGTACCCTTAGGTGCGGCAAAATCTACACCGTTATGGAATTGTTCCACACCCAAGGTTGGATGAATACGCATTCCATATTCATCTGAAATTCTGGTGTAGGATGCCAGAGGGAACTTGAATATACCGCCATCATAGGCCAAAACCACGCCGCTGCTTGCAATGATTTTTTTCTTTTCCTCGGCAATAGCCGCCTCCAATGCCTCGATTTCTGCATTCTGAGCTGCGATTTCCTCCTCGTACTCCTTGATAGCCTGTTCCTTATTATTAATATCCGTCTCATAGGCTAAAATATCCTGCTGTTTTTGCGTAATCAGCTGTTCCAGATTATTCTGTACTATCTCCACATTAGCCTTCGCCTGATCCAAAAGCTGCTTTTCCAGCTCAAGCTCCTGCTTACACAACTCAATCAACTGGCGATTTTCCTTGAACTGATTCCACTGTGCCTTGTCATAAGTTATCACACGCTCCATGAAATCTGCGCGATTCAAAAAATCCCCAAAGCCCTTTGCATGCCAAAGCAGCTCCGTCATATAGGCATCTTTCTGCTCATACATTAATTTTATGCGGGTAATCATGGATTCTTTCTGATTTTCTTCTTTTTCCAAAGCCGCCGCCAGCTCCTCCTGCGTCTTGGAAATTTCCGCTTCCTTAACACTTATCTGAGCTTTTAGCTCTGCTATATTCTCTTCTATCTGAGTGAGATTTGCATCCAGCTGGGCAACATAACTTTTCAGATTCTTTTTTTGTGCCTCCAGCTCCTTCGTTATCTTTTGCAGATTGCTCAGATTATTTTGCAGGGCTTCCTTCTCTTTTTCCGCCTGCGTAATCTGTGCTTCCTTCTCCTTAATGCTTTCAGAGGTAATGGATGACATACTGGTAGCGAAAACTTCCATTCTCAACGTGACCGCCGCCACTACACATAATATTGCACAAACAAATATACATTTTTTCTTCATACCAGACCCATCCAAATCAAAAATTAAATCCTCTCACACCTCTCCTTACCGGCGAAGTGCCAGTTTGCGGTTCAAAACTATCAGGCTCATCTTTCAGCCTATACATGCAGATGCTTGCGAACTGTTGTAACGCTCCCCAAAAAACCGATTCCCACACCCAACAGTAACAACGCGGGCGTCAGGAAACTGAAAACCTGTTCCACGGTGAGAAAATTAAGAAATTTACTCAACACCGCAAAACGTTCCTCTATATAGTTTAAAGCGTAATTATAAAGGCTGTATATCAAAAATAACGGTACCCCCGCGCCTATAATCCCTATCAGCATACCCTCCAATACAAAAGGCGCACGAACAAAAAAGTCGGTGGCACCGATATATTTCATAATGTTGATTTCCTCCTTACGCACGGAAATTCCAATTGCCACGGTATTGCTGATCAGGAAAATACTGACCGCCAGTAAAATTACAATAATTCCCNTGGAAACANAGGCAATCAACAAATTCACACCGCNTAANNTATTNGCCGTCAGTTCCGAATAATTTATTTTTCGTACCTCGGGAATGGACTCCAGCCAAGTTATCAATGCACCCTGCATTGACACATCGCTTAGATAAACTTCATAGGAATTGTCACCCTCCAATGGATTCTCAGGATAACCGTCTGCGTAATTCTCTCCTAAAAAGTCCGGCCCGAAGGTAGCCCAGGCTTCATCGTCAGAAATGAAAACAATGTCCGAAACCTCCATGCGCGCCCCAATCTGTTGTCCGATTTCATCTATACGCTCATCCGAGGGAATGTCGCCCTCCTCATGGCTGTCACAGCGGTCTCCGTCATAATGAAAAAAAACCGTCACAGACACTCCTTCTTCCGCAGTCCTGACAATATTTTGAAAGTTGCCCACAATCGCATAAAAAAGCCCGAACAAAAACAGACAGGCGGAAATCGTAGCAACAGAGGCAAGAGAATACCATTTATTGCGGAAAATATTAACAAAGCCCTGTCTAATAGTATAAAATAAGGTACTAATCTTCATCAATATAACCGCCCTTCTCTTCATCGCTGACAATCACGCCTTTTTTCATAGTAACAACACGCTTCTGCATGGAATTTACAATCTCTCTGTTATGAGTTACTACCACAACGGTAGTTCCTCCCTCATTAATCTCCTCCAAAAGCTTCATGATTTCCCAAGAATTCTTAGGATCCAAATTACCCGTAGGCTCATCCGCAAGCAAAATCGAAGGATTGTTCNCCNGCGCTCTCNCCAGCGCAACCCTTTGCTGCTCTCCTCCTGACAGCTGTTTGGTCTTTGCTTTGTATTTANCTGCAAGACCCACCGTTGCTAAAATAGCAGGAACGTTTCTGCGTATTTCGTTTATCGGTGTCTCGATAATTCTTTGTGCGAACGCCACATTTTCATAGACATTTCTATCCTTCAAAAGCCTGAAATCCTGAAATACCACGCCCAAATTACGGCGGTACTTGGGAATCTGCCTATGCCTCAGCTTTGCCATATCATGCCCCATAACATAAACACTGCCGCCGGTAGCCGTAAGCTCCCGCAGCAGAAGTTTAATCAAAGTTGATTTTCCGGAACCACTGTCTCCTACAATAAAAACAAACTCCCCCTGCTTTATATTCAGAGAAATCCCGTTCAGGGCAGGCGCACCCGTAGAGTAAGATTTACTTACATTATCCAAGACAATTATTCCTTGTTCATCTATCATCTGTTGCCGTTTTCTTCTCAAATATTCCTTGTTTCTCGCCATTTACAAACCACCTATCTCCAGTATTTTATGCCGTCTACATTTCACCAAATAGCATGTCTGAATTTCCATCTGCCCCATTTGCCAACGAACAAAGTGAATATCCCTAGTACTCTAAATTCTCCATATACTTCATATATTTTACAACCATAAGAGCAATCTTAAAGGTAATCGCATCCTCAAACACACGCAAATCAAGACCGGTACTCTTCTGCAATTTATCCAGACGGTATACCAGCGTATTGCGGTGAATAAAAAGCTGCCTTGAAGTCTCGGACACATTCAGGCTGTTCTCGAAAAACTTATTAATAGTCGTAAGAGTCTCTTCATCAAAATCATCAGGGCTCTTTCCGCCAAAAATTTCCCTAATAAACATTTTGCACAGCGGTATGGGCAGTTGATAAATCAAACGTCCAATCCCCAGCTCACTATAGGCTATAATATCCCTGTCATCAAAGAAAATCTTACCTACGTCCAAAGCCATCTTTGCCTCCTTGTAGGAGCGGCTGACCTCTTTAATCTCATGAACTACCGTGCCGTACGCAATGCGGACGTCTTTAATATCCTCCTTCTGTAGGAAAGCCTCCAAGCTTCTTGCCGCTTTGTCAAGCTCCTTGCCTGCATCCGCTTCCGCCAGATCCTTGACAATAATCACATTACTTTCATCAACAGCGGTAATAAAATCCCTGCTGCTATTACCAAAATGCGCTCTCGTAATCTCCAGTACATTGCTATCCTTACCGTTATCTGATTCTACAATCATCACTACTCTGGATACATCTGTCTGAATATGTAGCTTCTTGGCGCGGCTGTATATGTCCACCAACAGCAAATTATCAAGCAAAAGGTTTTTGATAAAATTATCCTTATCAAAACGCTCTTTATATGCCACCAACAAATTCTGTATCTGAAAAGCAACCATTTTACCTATGACGTACACATCCTCACCTGTGCCTCCGGCTATGAGAACATACTCTAACTGGTGTTCGTCATAAATCTTAAAATACTGATATCCCTGAATCTCTTGTGAATCGGCAGGAGAAGCGGCAAATTCTACCGTTGCCTTCGAGCAGTTGCCCATATCCATGGTTGCTGCTACCTCCTTGCCGTCTGCATCCATCACACACAGCTCTACTCTGGCAATTCCCTTTAAGCCTTCAATCGTATTTTGCAAAATTTGATTTGATATCATATACTCCCGCTCCTCCAGCAATACATAACTGTAAAACCTATCTTATTCTCTAAACGCAGACGACAACAACGCCATTTCATCATATAATACAAATGTACAAAAAAAAACATAAAAAAGCAATAGGCTTTTATGCACTTTTTCTTATTTTTTCATAAAAAAGCGCTTGTGCTTATATTCCCATAATTTACCCATAATTTACCCATAATTTACCAATAATTTAAAAAGGCTGTCCGGCAGCTTGTTGCTCCGACAGCCTTTCCTACTTCTCTGTATCTGCTTAGATTCTAATGTCAAGATTCGCACCTACACTCGGATTCACACTCCGCTCCATAGCAGCAGCATCTATCATCTGAACCATTCCTGCACCTAAAGATTCTTGGGTATCAAGTGCCTTGCTCAACACGGCAGTTCCGACCTGAGACTGAATAGACGCAGTCGCTAACGCTGTTGATAAACCTGCAATATCCATATCTGCTCCTCCTTTCGTCAAAGCGTTCCCTTTGGGATAAATCAAGACGGCAAGCTCCCCTGCCTTTGCTCTTTTTATATTATAACATTCTTCTTGGCAATATTCCAGTAGGAAGCTGCAAATTTCCAAAAAATGTTGCAACTATCATATAATATTATATTTGTCGGAATCGAACCTTCCGACATGCCGCATATCCTGAAGTTCTTCAGATGAATCATGTATTAGTATACCCTGCGGATGACCTTTTCCTTAATTTCAATCATTCCTTCCTTTAGCAAATGTCCCACCGCACGCTTAAACTCGTTTTTACTCATTCCTGTTTCACGCTTGATAATTTCAGGAGAAACCTTATCATTGAAGGGCAGCACACCGTCATAGCTGTCAATGATTTTCAGTATTTCCTCAGCATCCTTTGCAATCTGTAAATATGCCTTCTCACGAATACCAAGATTCAGCCTGCCGTCCTCCTGCACCTGTACCACTCTCGCCTCCACGTCAGTGCCCAGCTCTACTCTGCCGTACAGCTCCTTTTTGGGAATCAATGCCGAATACTTATTGTCTACTGCCACGAAGGCGCCAAAATTATCACTGATTTCATAGATTCTCCCAATAACCTTGTCATCCTTTTTGTAGGGGCTGTCCGTTCTTAAGTTGTTATACACATTCATGGTTGCACAAAGCCTGCTGCTCTTGTCAATATAAAGGGACACCAGCACCTTATCTCCCTGCTGAACACACTTTTTTTGCTGCTTAAAGGGCAAAAACAAATCCTTTTCCAATCCCCAGTCCAGAAAAGCGCCAAATTTGCCGGTTTGAGCAACCGTCAGCTCTGCCACCTCCCCCATTTGCAGCTTGGGAGTCCGGATGGTAGCAATCAGTCTGTCGTCGGAATCCTTATAAATAAATACCGAAAGCACGTCTCCGATTCTGCTTTCCTCCGGTACCTGCTTTCCGGGCAGCAGCACCCTTTCCTCCTGCCTTTCTTTGGAAATGGCAAGGTATACTCCAAATTCTACAATTTTTACTATCGTCAGTTCCTGAGTTTCACCTAACTTAATCATTTTTATACCCATCTGCGCGCTTTGGCGCGCCCTCATATTCTGCCTTCCGGTTATGCCGTCTGCAAACACACAGACAGCTGAATTTGCTAAAGCTGCCGCCTCAAAAATTCAACACTCACATAAGGCTTGTCTTCCTCGTCAAGAAATGCCACTATACATTGTTCTTCAGACTCAACCACATAAGAATGCAGTATATTCTCCAAAAAAGCTTGCTTTTTGTACTCGGCGCGCATCTGCCCGATAGCAAAATTTTCAGGAAGAAATTCCATTGCCATATTGATATATTGCCCGTTATTCACATGGTGGTTGATATCCAGATGATGTTTTTTCACCACAATGACTTCCCGGCGCTCTCCCTGCGGGGGCAGGGTTATCTTACGCGGAGCATACTCCATGGGAAGCTTGGGAACCAGAGTATACCCTTCTATCATTTTCCGAGGAGGCATTGCAGGTTTGCCTGTATCGGTATTTAGCAGGCTCCAAAGGGAATTTGCCTTTGCCAGATAACTGCCGTCCTCTGCAAGCATAACAAAATTACGGGAACCCAAAAAGCCCTTAAATTCATACGGTGCCGTACCTAAAATTACTCTGTCTCCAAGCTTAGGATAATGTTCAACCACTATCTGCCACGTGGACAATACCCATACAAGATGCTGCCCTTTCAAATATTCCACTCCCAACCCCAAATCCTCCGAATGGAAGGTGGAGGTATCCTGAAAATAATTTATTAGAGCCGGCAAAGTCAGCCTGCCTTCACTGTCCGTCTCGCTATAACGGATTCTGCCTTCAAACGTATACATAAGCTCTCTCATTCTATACAAAAAATAATTGATATATTATCAGCGCCAGCAACAGCAATATACACGACGCCATTCAGTGTAAAACACTTGCGGAAAACAAAAAACCGCGCTTGCAAGCATTATAACATTATTCAGCTCATTGTACCACAATTTTATTTTCTTGTTCATCCGTAGTATTTCATTCATTCTTAACAAAAGTCTCCGGTCTTTTAATCTGAAAAATTTGTTTTTTACCATATTTCCTGACACGAAAAAACTCAACAGATATACTATCTGCTGAGTTTTTAGCAGGGCTACAAGGATTCGAACCTTGAAATGACGGAGTCAGAGTCCGTTGCCTTACCGTTTGGCGATAGC
>WFLY01000074.1 GCA_009177215.1 Bacillota bacterium | reverse complement strand
ATCCACTCAACCACTCAGCCTTTCTAAGAAACTGTTCACAAACTATATGACCATTTTGACATANACNCNTNAANCATATATTCTGCGCAANCCGGCAATTAATTTNTGANNAATTNCNAATNGTCTTTCTTTAAATATTACAAAATANTNNNATNACACTATTATNTAGGCGAATTGCATTTATAGCAACTGATTCTTCTCTATGCTTCTCAAAATTATGGTTCCCATTCAGCAAATCCGCGTAAATGGCGAATGCTGTCAAAATAAAGAGCAGGCANACTTATTTCTTCTTTTTTGTCATTTTTTGCTCCGGCTTACTTAAGCTTTTCTTTCTGTCCGCATATTTTCTTGTAGTCAAATACCCGAGGGAGGCTATGCATCCCTTGAAGCACGACACTCGCCCCATTACTTGCGGGAATAAAAACAGTATAGAGAGAAAAAATAAATTGTGAGCGCACAAAAATCATAAGAATTTCTAAAGATATTTTTAGGAAAAAGAAAAGGCGGCATAAAAGCCGCCCGCCCTTTTTACCCCTTCAAACGATATCCAAAGTCTTCCATAGCTTCGGATATTTTAATTTGCTGGGGGCACACCTTTTCACAGCTTCTGCATCCGATACATGCGGTGGGATGTTTTTCCTCCGGTACAGCCATTAAAGCCATGGGAGCAAGGAAGCCTCCGCCGGTAAAACAGTGTTCATTGTAAAGATCCAAAAGCATGGGAATATCCAGCCCTTTCGGACAATGTGTAGTACAGTACCGACACGCCGTACAGGGAAGGACCCCATTCAACATACCGTTTGCAACGGACAACAGAGTGCTCATTTCCTCTTCATTCAAGGGTTTATCTGTTTCAAAGGTCTGAATATTTTCCTTTAACTGTTCAAAATTTGACATACCGGAAAGAATCATCTTAACGCCGGGAATTGTCTGCAAAAAGCGAAAAGCCCATGCGGNTATNTTTTCATCTGGCCTTAGCGCTGTCAACGTCTGCTCTTCACCTTCTGACAGCTTTGCAAGCCTGCCGCCCCGTAAGGGTTCCATAACCCAGATTGGAATATGGCGTTCCTCCAACAGTTTTACCTTTGCTTCTGCATCCTGAAATGACCAGTCCAGATAATTGAGCTGTATTTGACAAAATTCCATATATGTACCGTATGCTTCCAGAAAACGCTTCATCACTTCACAGCTTCCATGCGCAGAAAAACCAAGATGACGGATACGCCCGTTTTCCTTCTGCTTCATCAGATAATCAAAAATACCGTAGGTTTCGTCAAGATATGCGTCAATATTCATCTCACATACATTGTGGAACAAATAGAAATCAAAATATTCCACACCGCATTTTTCAAGCTGCTTTTCAAATATTTCCTCCACCTTTGGCATGTTTGAAAGGTCATAGCCTGGAAATTTTGTGGCAAGATAAAAACTATCGCGGGGATATTTCCCCAGAGCTTTGCCCATTGCAATTTCTGAATTACCGTTATGATAACCCCAAGCGGTATCATAGTAATTGATACCATTTTCCATGGCATAAGCTACCATTTCATCCGTTGCCGCTTCGTCAATTTTCGTATCATCATTATCAAGTACAGGAAGACGCATTGCCCCCATACCTAAAGCCGACAGCTCTAAATCCTGAAATTTTCTATGTACCATAGTCAATTCCTCCATTTTTTAGTCTTAATAATGCACTTGCCTGCGCTATGATACTTCTATTATACGTGGAAAAATCAGAAATAGCAAATGTTTGC
>WFLY01000052.1 GCA_009177215.1 Bacillota bacterium | reverse complement strand
AAATCACTTTTGCAAGATTTTTAGCATAAACCATTGATTGTGGTCTTTTTATCTCTAAAATATCTATAAGATTTTCGTCGAGTAATGATAACTCGGCATTAGCTTGTGCGAGAATTTCTTTGTAATCCATAGTATATCTCCTAACGTTTTTAGGATCATTATACCACATTTCGACCAAAAAGTCAATCACGAAACGATAGAAATTGCTGCACATTTAACCGGGGATTTAACAAATAAGCACCTATCACTTCAAAACTTGATGATAGGTGCTTTTTTTAATTCGCAAATCCTGTTAAATAAACAATAAAATCGTCAGCTTGCAATAGTATCTGTTCATAAATATCAATTAACGACTTTTCGTCTATTCCGAATACTCTGCTAATCTTATCATATTTTTTACCTTTTCTATGTCCTGTACCAGAAGAACGTAAATCCTGTAAATTTCTTAGAAAAGATATGTGATCATCATAGTTTTTTGCTCCATTTTCCTCAAGCCATACTTGTAACTTGCTTATACCACGAATTGTATTTCCTTTTTCATCTGTAGGATTGGAAAGAACAAGCATTTCTTCATTAAGTGAGTCTATAATACATTTTACAAGTGATAAAACAAGAGTATCAAATTCCTCTTGACTATCTGTTGACGGTATCCTTATATTATCAAGATTATATTTATCTTTTTCAGCCAATTCTTTGAATATTAGCCAATCATATTTATCATACCATTTTTTCTGTAATATGCTATAATCTCTTTTAAATTTCAAATCAATCACATTAGGCTCAGCAAAAATGTTGCACATATCCCTCATTATTGCGGTTTTGCTTGGTTTTTCGTCACAAAGTACATTATAACTTTTCCAATGAAGCTGCTCATCTTCAGGTAAATCACGTCCTAAATCACCTAAATATGCTGCAACATAAGACTTGTGATCGTTGTCAATCTCCATACTCCATAAAGAAGCACAAGTCAACCGCCCATCAGTTANTTTATACAAGTNAGGACGCTTAATATATTTATCAAGAACCTCTCTTTTAAAAAATACAGGTGTCAGGTAATTCGGGGCATCGGGGTTAGCACCATATGCACTAACCTATAGGTAATTGTAAAAAATCCGCGACAGTGTTATAATATAGAAGGGTGATAGTATGGAAATACAAGATATATTAAAACAACTGCCGGAAGGTTATAAAGAAGCATGTTGGGAAACAAAAGCAATGAGACGAAAAAGAGGGATACAAAATGAAGATATTCTACTAACACTGTGCTTATATTATGTGTATGATAAATCATTAGTAGATACAAAGATTTATGCACAATCTNTTTTATCAACAGAAATCAGTGATGTANGTTTCATGAAACGTTTTGCAGCCTGCAAGGAATGGTTTAAGTGGATGAATCAGAGAATGCTTGAGGAACATACTTCAATTTACAGTGTTNCGGAAAAANTGAATGGGAAAATAGTCAAAGCTGTAGATGCATCAGATATAATTACCAANGGTGCTGTGAAACAGACATGGCATCTGCATTATGCATTTGATATTTTTTCAATGAGCAGTTCAGAATTTCATATTATACCTGAAAGTACAGGGGAAACACTTGAAAATTTTACATTGCAGCCAAATGATTTGATTATCGCTGACCGCATATATGCCACGCTTACAGGTATCGAGTATTGCAAGACTGTCGGAGCAGATTTTGTTATGCGTCTTCGCAATAAGGCATTTAATCTGTATGATGAGAATGGCAATGTGATTCGGCTGACTGAAGATATTCTGAAAAATGTCGGAACTGAATGTCAGGACTTTATTGTGTATTACAAATCAAAAAATAAAGAAATGAAACAGATAAGAATCTGTGCTGTCAGAAAGACAGAAGAGGAAATCAAAGCTGAGCAGGAAAAACTTCGCAGAACAGAAAGCAGAAAGCAAATTGAAATTACAGAAGATACTAAATTTTCGCATAATTATTTCATTGTTGTGACTTCATTAGATGATGATTTTTCAAGTGAAGAAATTATGTCAATATATCGTCTTCGCTGGCAGGTAGAAATGGTGTTTAAACGTTTTAAGTCAATACTTGGAATGGGTTCAATGCCAACGAAAACAGCTGAATCAAGTGAGACATGGCTGAACTGCAAAATGCTGATTGCCCTTCTCATCGAGAAAATGCTGTCATCGGTAAATTTTTCCCCCTGTGGACACTGCGAGAAGTCTCTGGAGAGAAACAAAAACACTATACCTTTTGATTTCAGTATGCTTTTTTAATCTCAGCAATTTTGATTTTCTGACTGATTTTTCATCAATTGCTCTAAACTGCTGTGTGGAAAAACGAAAATCAGGAATCAGAATGCAAGTTCCTACTTTTAAATTAGGTTAGTGCATATGG
>WFLY01000027.1 GCA_009177215.1 Bacillota bacterium | reverse complement strand
TGGTTCTTCACAGGATTTTTGCAGAAGAAAGGGAACCCCATATACAGTATATTGTTTGCGGCTTTTGGGATGACTATTCTGACAGTTTTCAACTTACAGGGAGTTTGGGCATTTTTTGTATTTCTCATACTCCTAATGNCGGCGGGAAAANTGCTNTACANAGCAGATTTNGTTTNNGCGNNTTTGTATGCTGTCGTAACAGTNGAAATTATGAATTTATGCTTTGGCTTAATGAATTCCTTATCTTATATGCTGGTTCCTGTTTTTTTTATAAAAAACCAAAAGATTTTCGGGTTTATTTTCATGGGAGCAGGAAATATCCTTGCTCTCGTGCTGGCGGTTTTGTGCTACCGGGGTATAGAGAAAAGCTGTGCGTGTGATGAAACGAGCAACAGAAAATATGTGTTTGTGATATTGATGCCGGCGCTATTGATTTTTTTGGCCAGTGAATATATTAATGAAAATATTTATGGGAATACAATGACGGGAGAAAAAGAGGGAATGCTGCCCGGTGCGAATCCCTATCAGATGCTATTGATGCAGGCATTGGGAGTAGCCAGCCTGTTTTGTATTCTGTTTGTTTATAAAAAACTGGCAGAGAGTTTCAGGCGCAATAAAGAGGCAGAGCTGTTAGAGATGCAGGCACAATCTCTGCAGCAGTATGTGGATGGGATGGAAAACCTGACAGCAGATATATCATTTCCGGTCAGTACCAACCATCCGGTGCTTGATATTCTGCTTGGGAATAAATTGGGGATTGCGGAAGAAAACAGGATAGAGATAAGGTGTTCTTTGGTGGTTCCATATCCTTGCGGAATCAGTGATATAGATTTCTGCATCATTTTAGGGAATGCACTGGATAACGCCATTTCTGCCTGTAGCCGGATCAGTAATGAAAAACCGAAATATATCCATGTGGCAGGGAAGGTGCAGGGAGATTTTCTGCTTATGGAAATAGAAAACAGTTATTCCGGTAGGAGGATGATTCGTAGCGGAACAGGGCTTGCAAATATCAGAGCGGCGGTAGAGAAATATCAGGGAGCGATGGAGATACGGACTGAGGGAGAGAAATTCGTGCTAAGCATCCTTATAATCATTTCACAGCAGGCGGATGACGGAGAAAAGGCAATTAAGTGATATAAATCTTGGTTGTCTTTTTTATGTCTATTTACAGCGATAAGGGCAGGAAGGAGATAGTGTTAAACTGAAGAAATAGAGGGAGCGGAACCGGAAGAAACAAAGAGGGCTATGGAACTGCTTGAAAAGCTGGCAGAATACAAGCCCCTTGCAAATGCTCATGTACGGTAAATAAGAAGAAACCAAAAACCAGAGATAGACCGCCAGCACCACACTATTCCGAAATAAAAACCAAAGGACCGCATNATGGAAATGTGCATAACAGGCTATTCCGTCATGGATAACTCTGTTCANAGNANATGGAAAAGCTAAAGNGCAGCTTTCCCACGNCCTGCAAAGCTATAAAATGAAAATAAGTCTTTCACTAGTTTGACAACTTGTATTAAAAATTATGTAAAGGAACCTTTACAAAAGTGCTACTCCCAATTATAATGAAAATGTAAAGGAACCTTGTCAGAAAGGAGGATATATTATTTTGGAAAACAGAGTTGAAGAACTAAGGAAAAGGTTAGGCATGAATCAAGAAGATTTTGCTAAAGCAATTCAAGTTTCAAGGCAAACAGTTAGTTCTATAGAAACAGGGAAATATAATCCATCTTTAGAATTGGCTTTTGCAATATCAGATTTTTTTGACAAACAAATTGAAGAAATTTTTATTCACGAAAGGAGCTGCAAAAATGGAAATATGAATAACAGGCTATTTAGTAATGTATAACACTGTGCATAGTATATGGAAAAGTAAAAGGCAGCTTTACCCAATCCACAACTATAAAAAGAAAATAAGTCTTTCATTAGTTTGACAACTAGTATTAAAAAT
>WFLY01000236.1 GCA_009177215.1 Bacillota bacterium | reverse complement strand
TTATTCGCAATTTTACTTTTTTAGTTTGCTGCCGCTCACACTGCAACAAAAAAATCCGGCAAATTGGCACATATACCAATTTTACCGGATTTTTAATATAAGCAAAACGATAAGCCGGGTTATGTCGTGAATAATCATCTATCTAGTACGGTTGTCACCAGCCGTATCAAGCGACCCACCTGAAAGCAGGTCGGGCAAACCTATTGCTCTCTGTTCGGTCTTGCTTCGGATGGGGTTTACATGGCTCCGCCCGTTACCGGACGGACGGTAGTCTCTTACTCTGCCTTTCCACCCTTACCAAAGTGACTATCCTCTGGATAGTCACTTGGAAGAATCCGCATCGCGGCTTCTTCACCACAGTTACAAGTAACTGCGTGGCGGTATATCTCTGTTGCACTGGCCTTGGAGTCACCTCCACCAGACGTTATCTGGCATCCTGCCCTGTGAAGCCCGGACTTTCCTCACCTGCCTGCCGCTGCAATTTGAAGCGGAAGGACAGCTGCGATTATTTGTCTTACTTACATCCCGTCTATTATATAAATTATTTTCAAAAAAGACAAGCGCTTATTGCCGAATTATTGCACCCGCTACACATTAAAGCAACTGCCTCCCACAAATTCCCTGCAAATAGAATTATTCGGCAGGCTTTCACTGGTGACATTCAAAAAATAATCCAAGAATTTCAGCAGACGCTTTGCCTCATAATACTCCGGTACATTCTTGGGTATTTGGAAAAGAAGCGGCTCAGCAAACTGCTTTAAAACCGCCAGCTCATAAATCAGCACGGAATTGAACATAGCGTCCGCCTCCTCCTGAAAGGGGAAAATATTCTCCTCCTCTCCCCTGCGCACGGACGGCCACATCTCAATCGTTTTTCTGGCATCCGAGCCTCGTGTTCTGGCATCGCGAACCATACGTCTAAGGAGTCTGCCGTCCGTGGTAGGAATCCTATTGTGTTCATCGATATTAATATTTGTAAGGGCACTGATATAAATTTTATATTTACTTTCCGCAGGAAGCGCATAGGAGGTCTTATCATTCAAGCCGTGAATCCCCTCAATTACAAGAATATCATCGGCTCCCAGCTGCTTAAACCTGCCACGGTACTCTCTCTTGCCTGTCTTGAAATTAAAGGTGGGAAGCTCTACTCTCTCCCCTTTTAACAGCTGAATCATATCGGAATTAAATTTCTCAATGTCGATAGCCTCCAAACATTCAAAATTGTATTTTCCGTTCTCGTCCAAAGGAGTAAGCTCTCTGTCCACAAAGTAGTCATCCAAACCGATTGGATGAGGCACCTTGCCCATTGTGCGCAGCTGTATGGACAGTCTGTGCGAAAAGCTGGTCTTACCGGAGGAGGAGGGTCCGGCTATCATAACAAACTTCACATCCCCCCGCTTTACAATATCCTTGGCAATCTCACCGATTTTACGCTCCTGCTCGGCCTCCTGCACCAAAATCAGCTCGCTTAGGGAACCGCTGCAAATCTGGTCGTTCAAATCCCCCACTGTCTCGATGCCAACCTTTTCCCCCCATTCCGAAGACGCCTTAAGCGTTTCAAACAACATTCTTCTCTCCACAAAAGGCTCCACTACAGTAGGCTGGCTCTTAGTCGGCAGAAGAAGCATAAAGCCCTCGTCATAGGCAATCACATCGAACCACTTCACATAACCCGCATTAGGCAACATATAGCCGTAATAATAATCATAGTAGCCTTCTATCTCATAAATATTGACAAAGGAGCTTCTACGGTAACGGAACAGCCTCTCCTTATCCTTCATTCCATGTTCCCGAAATAACTCCATCGCATTGTCTAAGGCGTAGGACTTTTTCATAAAGGAAGTTTTCCGCTCCGCCAGTTCCAACATTCTCTTCTTGATTTTTTCTGCATTTTCTGCCGTTGCCCCAATACTTCCCTTCGGATTGATATAGGAGCCGTGTCCTATGGCAAATTCCACCCTACAGCTCTGCGCGGCATCTGCACCAAAGACATCAAACACACCCTTCAAAAACAGCATAGTCGCCGTTCTCACATAAGTTTTATAGCCTACATCATCCTTTAAGGTAAAAAAATCTAAAGTGCAATCTTTTGTCAGTTTTTTAAAAAGCTCCCTAATCTTTCCGTCCGCAGCCACCACAGCAATCATATGGTCGTACTGCTCCTGATAAGGCTCCACTACCATTTCATAGGTAGTTCCCTGCGGATACAGTTTTTGTTCTCCGTTTATCGTTAGCGTATACATTCTGTTTTCCTTCCTTTTCTTCATATAACCCCGTTAATTGTTTATTTCCAACAGTTCCAGTGCCTGACTAATTTCTAAAAGTTCCTCCTTCACCTGACTTAAACGTTCTGATGCTCGCTCTGTATTCTGACAGAGAAGCCCTGCCTCAATCCCCTTTACGGCACGCTGCCTTTCCAGCAAATACTCCTTTANCACCGAGGGCTTTTCCTTGAGCAGCAATTCGCCGTNCTTGTCATAANGCTTTTGAATCTGCCNATACGCAGGATTCCGGAACACATTNCCCNCTTCTCTTTCCGAAATTCCTGCTCCGGACGAAACCTCCACAGATACACTGCTTCCACAAGACACCTTCATCAAAAAATAATATTTACCTTCCTCACACAGTATATTCTCCTGCAGGATTTCATATCCGTTNTCCCTAAGAAATTTACGAAATTCATAAANNTCCGACTGTGGCTGCAAAATTAATTCCTCGAAGCTTCTTGCCTTATCCGCTTCGTTAGACAAGATTCTCTGCATCAGCCTTCCGCCCATGCCGGCACAGACTAGGGTTTGGGCCTCCCCTGCATGATATGCCGCCAATCCGTCGGAAAGCCGCGTCTCTATGTAATCACCCAGCCCATACGCCGTTACATGCTCTTTTGCCCGTGAGAGCGGACCTTTTCGCACATCCATGGCAAGCACCCTTGGACTGATACCCTTTTGAACCAGATAAACAGACAAAAAGCCATGGTCACAGCCCACATCGGCAACTCTGTTCCCCCAAGTCACCATATCGGCAAGCGCTTTCAGTCTTTTGGAAAGTACCACCTCTTTTAACTTGCTCATCAGTCCAGATAGTCCTTCAGCTTACGGCTGCGGCTGGGATGACGCAGCTTACGAAGCGCCTTCGCCTCAATTTGGCGAATACGTTCACGGGTAACATTAAATTCCTTGCCCACCTCTTCCAGCGTGCGAGCCCGTCCGTCGTCTAAACCAAAGCGCAGGCGAAGTACCTTCTGCTCCCTCTCTGTCAGAGTGCTGAGCACCTCCACAAGCTGCTCCTTCAGTAAAGTAAATGCTGCCGCATCTGCGGGAACCGGTACATTGTCATCCTGAATAAAATCACCAAGATGGCTGTCCTCTTCCTCACCGATAGGCGTTTCCAGAGAAACCGGTTCCTGACTGATTTTTAAAATTTCGCGCACACGATCAACCGGCATATTCATCTCCTCAGCAATTTCCTCGGGAGACGGCTCTCTACCAAGCTCCTGCAGAAGCTGGCGGCTCACGCGAATCAATTTATTAATTGTCTCCACCATATGCACGGGAATTCTGATGGTTCGCGCCTGATCTGCAATAGCTCTGGTAATTGCCTGCCGAATCCACCATGTTGCATAGGTTGAAAACTTATAGCCCTTGCGATAATCAAATTTTTCCACAGCTTTAATAAGACCCAGATTTCCTTCCTGAATCAAATCAAGGAACAGCATACCTCTGCCCACATATCTCTTGGCAATGCTGACCACCAGACGAAGGTTTGCCTCTGCAAGACGCTTCTTTGCCTCCTGATCGCCAAGTTCCATTCTCTTCGCCAGTTCAATTTCCTCCTCGGCTGAAAGTAACGGTACCTTGCCTATTTCTTTCAAATACATACGCACGGGGTCTTCAATGCTGATACCATCAGGAACGGACAGGTCGATATTTTCCACATCCACCTCATCCTCGTCGGTAAGGATAATCTCCTCATCATCTACATCATCCTCGTCCGTGATTCTAAGCACGTCAACATTGTTCTGGTCCAATAACACTAAAATTTTCTCAAACTGCTCCTCCTCCAAGGACATATCGGAAAAGAAGTCGCTGATTTCCTGATATTCCAGAACATTTTTCTTTTTTTTCGCAGTATTTAAAAGCTCTTTTACTTTTTCATCGAATTTTACTTGTGTGTTTTCATCCATTTTCGTGGTTCCATCCTTCCCAGAATTTTCATTTCCTTTTGTATCGTTTCCTATTGCTTTTTCCTATTCTTGACCTTATTCTAAAGAAATATGCGTTTTTGCAAGCTCTTCCAGTGCTTTCTTGCCCTCAACCGCTTGTTTTAAGGCATTTACATCGGTTCCAAGATTAGCGGTATAATAATCAAAGCTGTTTTTTTTCACAGCAAACAGGATATCATGGAATGCTTTTTCCTTCTCCTGCACAGTGGTAAGCTCCGGCAGATTTGTGTGAAAAAGCTCCGCTGCCTCCCTCTGTTTTTCCTCATCTTCAAACATACTGATAATTCCTGCCGGATTATAATTTCCCTGCTCTAAATCCGAGAACAGTCTCTCGGCAACCTGCCTGTACAACTCTTCCGTAAAGTCTTTGACAGAAATATAAGACTTTATTTTATGATAAATCTGTGGTGTATCAGTTATCCAAGTAATCAAAAGCCTCTGTGCCCTTCTTGCGCTTTCCAACGGGTTATTTTTTTGTTGTATTCCCGATTTCGGACGCTCTATAGGACGTACCAAACCGGTCTGAGACGCATAATTAAGCACAAGCTTGCGTAAATTTTCTATGCCGATAAAATATTTCTCCGCCACCGCCTGCAGGTAATTATCCCGCTCCACCTCCTCTTGAAACTCGCAAAGCTTTCTTGCTATTTCACGGTGAAACTTGGTCTTCTGCTCCGGGTCCTTCAAATCATACTGCTCCTCCAGAATTCGGGTTTCAAAGAAGAAGCTGTTCTCTGCCTGATGAATACGCTCCTCAAAGGCATCCCTTCCACGATTTTTCATAAATTCGTCCGGGTCCTTATAGGGCTTCATATTGATAACCTTACCGGTAAGCCCCGCCTCCCGCAGGATTCCGATTGCCCTAAGCGCCGCCTTTACTCCCGCACCGTCGCTGTCATACGCAAGTAACACATTGTCCGTATATCTGCGCAAAAGATTCGCCTGCTCCGGCGTAAATGCCGTTCCCAGAGAAGCCACCGCCTGACTAAAACCCGCCTGATGCATGGCAATCACATCCATATATCCCTCACAGAGAATCATATTGTCGCTCCTTGCCGTCCGGGCAAAATTTAAACCATACAGATTCCTTCTCTTGTCAAATACCGGTGTCTCCGGTGAATTCAAGTATTTCGGCTCACCGTCTCCCATGACACGCCCTCCGAAGCCTATCACCCTGTGGTTGATATCCTGAATAGGGAACATGACCCGGTTCCAGAACTGGCTTACAAGCCCGCTCCTCTCGGAAAAATTGGCAATCCCCGCCTCCTTTATCAATTCGTCCTCAAAGCCCTTTCCACGCAGATACTGCACCAGCTGCGCCCCGTTTTTCCCCGCATATCCCAGCCCAAATTTATGCATGGTCTCGTCCGACAATTCCCTCTTTTTCAAATACTGATAACCGATTTCCCCATGGGGTGAGCGCAGCCGGTAATAAAAAAACTTGGCAGCCTCCTTATTCACCTCGAGAAGCCTCGCCTTTTTGTCCGCCCTCTGCTTTGCCTCCGCCGAATACTCAACCTCGGGAAGATTCACCCCCGCTCTGCCTGCCAAAAGCTTTACAGCCTCGGGAAAGGTATAATTTTCATATTTCATGATAAAGGTATAGACATTGCCGCTGACGCCGCAGCCGAAGCAGTGGTACATCTGCCTTTGTCCTGATACCGAAAAGGAAGGTGTCTTTTCGTTGTGAAATGGACAGCACCCCCAATGGCTGCTCCCCTTTTTCTGCAGCTTCACATAACCCGACACCACATCCACAATATCGTTTTTCATTCTGATTTCTTCTACAAGTTCTTCCGGATAAAACATTTAACGGCTCCTTAAATCTGCCATGATTTGGGTATGTAAATATCCTCATATACCGCAATGGCAAAGCGGTCGCTCATGGCTCCCACGTAATCGCAGACTACCCTCTCCCTTGGTTCTCCCTCCGCTACCAGATTTAAAAATTCCTCGGGCAAATCATCGATATGCTTAAGGTAGTGATGATACAGAGTCTCCATAAGCTCCTCTGCCTTTCCCTCCTCGCTCTTTGCCTCAGGATTCTGATATACTCTCTCAAACATAAACTGCCGTATGCTCTTCATTGCATCAGCCACCGGCTCCGACATAATAATGTCGTTCTGCCCTATACTATTCATCACAATATCATGGATAAAATGATCCAATCGCTCTCCGGGCGTAGAACCCAGCACAGCCCTGATACTCGCCGGAACATCGTTTTCTTTTAAAATGCCGGCGCGCACCGCATCATCCATATCATGATGGATATAAGCTATTTTATCGGACAGACGTACTATCTTGCCCTCCAGTGTATGAGGCTTTCCTATTGTCTGATGATTCCTGATACCGTCTCTCACCTCATAGGTCAGGTTAAGACCCTGCCCCCCCTTCTCCAGCCTGTCCACAGTCCGCACACTCTGCTCACTGTGTTCAAAACCAAGGGGACAAACTCTGTTTAACGCCCGTTCCCCTGCATGTCCAAAGGGAGTATGCCCTAAATCATGTCCAAGGGCTATCGCCTCCACCAGCTCCTCATTCAGCTTGAGCGCCTTTGCTATGGTACGGGCATTCTGTGAAACCTCCAGAGTATGGGTCAGCCTTGTACGGTAATGATCCCCCTCCGGCGTCAAAAATACCTGTGTCTTATCCTTNAGCCTTCTNAANGNCTTACNNTGNATAATCCTGTCNCTGTCTCTTTGAAANACAGGNCTGATATCACACTGCTCCTCGGGCTTTAACCTGCCCTTTGAATTCATACTTAAGGCGGCATAAGGACTGAGATAATCCTTTTCCCACTGTTCTAAGCTCTCTCTGATTGTCATGTCCGCTCCTATCCGACGCTTCTTATGCGTCTAAGTAAGACTTCTCCTGTACATCCCTCAATCTAAAACGCTTAAAATATCGCCCTATTTTAAGTATTCTGCGCGATTCCTTGAAATCCTTTTTTTTCATTTGAAAATATTTCGTTTACATTCTGCCACCATTTTCGATAAAGCAGGTCTGAAAGGACGTAAAATGAGCCACAACCCTGCACTCATACGATACACAAAATGATTCACGGAAAACTTTTTTCCTTTTCTGACAATTCCTACAAGTATCCCCTTTATCTGATCCTTCCGCAAGGGTCCTTCTATTTCACTCTGATTATCTCCTACCATATAAAAGGCTTCGCCCCTGCGTCTCCAGATACGATGCAGCACCAAAATTCCCCCGTTCCTGCGATATAACACCACATCTCCCCGTTTGGGCAGTCTGTTTCCAAGCGGCGCTATGATTGCCTCATCTCTCTCCGGAACAAAAAGCGGGTACATGCTGTAACCCTGAGGCTTAATCTGAATGGTTTTCCCCCCCAAAAGCAGCCTCTCTACATCCTTTTTATCCACCCTCATACTAAACCTCGTTTCTGCGCTGCTTTTAACGGCTCTGCTAGCCGAGATACCGCGCATATCTTGTAACAGTTCAGTCATGCCATTCATAAGTTTAACAGAATAGACACTTTCACTGATTATTGAAGCGTTTTGCCGGCAACTGTTGCAAATTTTCTGTTACCATTGTAGCATTTCTCGTTCTGTAATGCTATAATAAATTCATTACAGACAAACGCCGGGGGTTCGATAATACATTTATATACGCTAATACGTTTATACATAGAAACGAGGTATTGATGAAACAAAATAATTGTTATGTTTTAAAGAGAATTGCAAAGGTACCCTATCTGCTCCCCGTAGGACAAATGATAGGAGATTTANAACGNGNTATNCAAATCAACGAAACCGGCGTCTATTTATGGAAATTACTAAAGAAAGAACACTCTATTGAAGAATTAATCCGGTTGTGTGCCGGATATTATGCCGTCAGCGAGGAAAAGCTTCCCTTGTTAAAGGAGGATATTGTGCAATTTGTGACTTTACTTACGACATGTGGTATCCTGATCCCCTCGGAATACGACTCCGATATTAAAAGCACGTTTTATAAATGCATTAAAATTGCAGGTTTGAAGTGCAGGCTTTTCGGACCTAAAGAAGCCTTTTCCAAAAACTTTGATGCTTTTACAGACGCTTTCTCCTCCGATTGCGACCAATGTATTGAAGTGCTGACAGCGTTTCCTCAGACACAGGAAGCCGGCAGACTGCTTCTAAGAAATCACGAGCTTTCCATTATAGAAAGCACCGATAAATATATTTTACTATTTCCGACAACTCCACAGATTTTAGAGGCTCATCTTACAAAGGACGGCGCCCTTGCCAGATTTTATTGTCTGCCGCCTTTTACGGACGGCTTTCGCAAGGATTTATTTCATGCAATACGGCTTGTCTATCTGTATCTTGCCCAAAAGCACGGCATGGTAGTACTGCATTCCGCCTCAATCTTATACCGAGAAAAGGTATGGCTATTCTCCGCCTCNTCGGGGACCGGCAAATCCACCCACACTAACCTGTGGAATNCCCTGCTTGGTGTTNCCNTTATCAACGGGGATTTAAATCTTCTTGCCATGACAGACAGGCATGCCGTAGTACATGGGATTCCATGGTGCGGAACCTCCGAAATATTCGACACTCACACCTACCCATTAGGCGGTATCATCCTGCTAAAGCAGGCTTCGGAGGACTATGTGGAAGCGCTGCCGGAAGACAAAAAACGATTATTAGTGCTTCAACGCCTGATATCTCCCTCTTGGACCAAGCCGCTTTTGAACCGTAATCTGAAGCTGGTAGATGCCTTGGCAAAAAAGATCCTTATATGCCGTCTGCTGTGTACTCCTCAAAATTCTGCAGTGGAAATCATCAAACAACAGATTGACAGTTATTTAGATATCTAACAGGAGGGTTCCCCTATCAGAACCCTCCTGTTCTAAAATTCCCGAACCAGATTTTCAATCTCCTTTTCACTCAGCACCGCGCACTGTCCGTCTCTAATAGCGTATACGCGACTGCACATATTTAGAACTGTCGGACGATGTGTGGTGATGATACAAGTGCGGGGATAGTTATCCTGCACAATATTTTTTAACACTCTTCTCTCGGTCGCAACATCCAAGGCAGAGGTTGCCTCATCCAAAAGCAACAGCGGCGATTCCCGCAACATCGCTCTGGCAATGGAAAGTCTCTGCGCCTGTCCCTCTGAAAAGCCCCCTCCCCGTTCTTTAACCGTGCTATTGATTCCATCGGGAAGTTTTTTCACGAAATCCCATGCGCAGGCAAGCTTCAGCGCCTCTATTATTTCTTCATCCGTAGCCTCCGGCTTCACATTGCGCAGATTTTCCGCAATCGTACCGGAAAACATAGTATTTCCCTGGGGCACATAAGAAAACAGCTTTCTGGTAGATGCAGTCAGAGGGATACAATCCGTCTGTACATTATCAGCCCCCGCATACAGCACGGCGCTGCCCTCCTGTGCCGTTACCAATGAGAGAATCAGCCGCATCATGGTGGTTTTTCCTTCCCCGGAAGGTCCTACCAGCCCTATGATCTCATGTGGGTGCGCTTCCAAGGAGGCATGTTCAAACACCTGTGTTCCCGTATGATATGCATATTTTATACCGCTAAGGTTCAGACTGATGCCTTCTTCCCCATGAGACTTCCAAAAGCTCTCCACCGCTTCATCATGAGTATAATCCTCTCTGGGCATTTCCACAACATCCATAAGCCGCCCTGCGGAGGTAGTAAGGCCGATTGCCGTAGGCACCAAAGAGGTAATATTGTGCAGAGCACCTGTGAGTGTTCCCGACAGACTAAGAAACATTGTCATAGTACCATAAGTAATAGCTCCGCTCCATACTCTGTAAATTCCCCAGCCATAGGCGGAATAGGATACTATAAGCCCAACTGTTGACAGCAAAAGAGATGTGCCAATGGACATTCTCTTAAATTCCAGTCTCATCGCAATGTAATCCTTTTGCAGCTGCCTAAGACGCGCCGCATAAAGTCTTACCAAATCAAAGGCTTTAATAATCTGTATATTAGAAAAGGTCTCCTGATTAAAGCCCGACATTTTAGCGCCCATCGCCGCACTCTTTTGATTATTGTTCACCATACGATTCATCAAGGTTTTGGACAGGATTAAGCTTACAGGCATACTCAAGAATGCAAAAACCGCAAAAGAGACATCATGATAAACTACTACGATAAAGGTACTGATAAACCGAAAAATATAAATGATAAGATTGGGGAGAAAATTCAGCACTCCGCTTGAAATATTCGATGCATCCGAACTCCATCGGGTCAGTAAATCACCTGTATGATAGCCGGTGAGGGATTCCCAATCCGTCACCAGAATCTTCTCATAAATATCCGCCTTTATCTCTGCATCCACTTTCATGCCAATCCAGCCCGATGCATAATCCGAAACCATGCTTACCAGCGTAGTACCCACATTTAACCCTATCGTAATGCAGAATGTCCGAACCACCATCCCTGTCTCATGCCCTGTAATGATATCCACTAATTCCTTGGATACCATACTCGCCGCAAGAGAAACCACCGTTCCGAACACCCCTAACAAGGTATAAAAAACCATTGCCAGCCAATATCGTCTGGCATAATGATAAATCCAGACCGTCTGCTTCCACATTTCCCGCAGCCTGCCGGATTTCATTCTATCTATGTAAAATTTTATCCTTCCGCTCATATTCCGTTCCCCAACAAAAAAAGAGGTGACATAGCTAAACTTTCCTTTTCGTTAAAAAGGAGGCTATGCACACACATAACCTCCTCTTGTTCATCATAAATCCGTCTGTCCTGCAATAAAGCCTACCAAGTATGCTGATCACATTCTCCGTTACAATAGGTACATCTCACACCTGCAACCGCCAAACCATCTCCAGCCTTTACATACACATCACCTAAACCGATATTATCATATCCATTACTGTGATATGCATACGTCAAAGTAAGCTTAGCGCTTCCGCTTCCCGATGCATTCGTTGCATTACTACTGAGATATTCAACATTCTGATTAAAGGATATCTCAACAATCTGTCCTGTTGCATGGTGACCATCCGGAGCCGCATGCGAAGCATTCAATTGGACAGTATAAGAGTCACGACCTTCCTGAGGCGTTTGTACTATATTTGCATTCACCGTATAGCATCCGCTTGCCGCATATACCCCTTCTGCCAGCTCCTCATTCACCAAAACATAAGGCTTTTCATAAACCTTCATTTTCTCACTCCTCTCCCTTATACTATTTTTATGTATTCACTTCATGCCGAATCCTAGTTGCTTACATTAAGTATAATATTATATTAATGGGATGTCAACAAGATTTCACCTTTTCCATGAATTATTTCATGTAATATATCATACTATTTACCCCCGTCTGTAGGCTAAACTTCAACATGACAATTATTCCTGATAAAAGCCATGCGCCACTTGATAAAGCCTGTCAAGGCAATCATTCATGCACCTTAAAGATCTGCATCTGCTCTATCATCCTGCTGCGCTGTCCTGCCTTCTCCAAAATAGCTAAAGTGGAGACATTTCTGATATTTTTATTATTCTTTATAAAACGCACCAAAGTAACCGTCCAAAGTGCCGGCCAACACAAAATGCATTTTCCGCCTTTGGGAAAATTCAAATGCATCTGATGATGAAATTCTCTTATATAATCTAAAGGGCTGCTTCCCCTGAGCGCCACCATTCTGTCTGTGGCAGACTTGCCAAATTCCTCCGCCTCCAAAACTTCCAGCAGAAACTGCTCCACGTCATAGCCNGTTTCCAGTTCCATCNATTCTACNCAGCCTTCTGCCANACCAAGATACTTAGTGCAGGTTANTGNCACCACATCCGAAAAGCCCTTAATACCGCTCTCCTCCACCAGCCTTAAATACTGATTTCTTTCCTCTGCGGCTGTCTCCCGATTCCAAAATGCCACCCAGTCACACAACAGCTTCAATCCAAAACCCGACCTTAGAAAATGCTGCAGCATATGAAGCAAAAGCTCATAGGCATGATATGCCGTACCCAAAACGGGTAACTCCACACCCATAATATCCTTCCTCTGTACATTTCCCGCACATTCCGCCAGCTTCCCATACAGATATTCGTTTATCCGACCGTTGTCAAAGGGCTCGGCAAGCATAGTGTGAAGCTCTGCCTCAATCCCCTCCGGCAGCCGGTACACAACATGGTGCAGGGAGGGCTGCCTTTCCTGCAATGCACAGCCTAAGCGCTCCAATACTATGCCTGCCTCCTCCGCCTTTTCAGGCTCCAAAAGCAATAAGTCCACATCTCCCGATTTTCTCAGCTCCGGCACCGGATAAAATCCGGCAGTTCCCACACCCTTTAACAGCGCTACGGAAATTCCTGCTTCCTCCAGCCCCTTTATAAGATACCTGCTCAAAAAGAGAAGACGATAGCTTTGCAGTACGGTCTGTCTTGCTCTGGTCTGTGCCTGTTTCCTCAGCCAATCAGGAGCCTGCTCCTCACAGACAAGAGAATGATATAAAAGTGACAGCATCTCATGCCTATCTGACATGTGAGAAAATTTCTCCCAATCGCGACTAACCGCCTTATGACACTGCATGGTCAGTTCACCCCGCAGCAAATCCAGCAGACATTTTTCCTCTGCCGAAAACCTTCCCTCATTTGTTGTTATCCGCTCCAAAGCTTGCTGTTCCACTGTTTCAGAATCTGTAGCGTGCTGCTTTTCCGCTTTCCTCTGCCGATATTTTCTCACCAGCAAAACAGCCTTTTTCCACAATAAATCAAACTCCTTCGTGCGATGATAAAGCACCAGATACACCAGATTCGTTATTACAAAGCATAAAAGCACGCGCAGCACACACACAGCCCAAGGATTGCCTCTCATATACCCACACGCTATATCCTCCACGTACCACAGCAAAAAGGTCACGGAAGCATACAGCAAATATTTCAAAAAGTAAAATCTGCAAGGTGCCTGCAGCCTATGCTTATACAGCATATACGGCTCCACCCACAAAGAGGTTGTTACAGTGCTTACCATAGTTCCCAGAAAAACGCCTGCCGTTCCCAGATATTTCCCCAATATCAAAGAAACCACCAGATTAATGACAGCCTCCGCCAAAGATTTATACCTGTCATACCGAAATAGTCCCATGGAATCCCTAAACACTAAAGAAGCCTGCCGCATTCCGTTAAGATAAAAATTCAGACACAATATCAGCGTAACATTACCGGCAAAGACATACTGCGAACCAAAGCTAAGCCCCACAAACAAATCCAGCGCTTCATACATACAAATAACAGTGAGACCGTATATCCATTGCCCCATAAAAAAGGATGTCTCAAATATTTTCCGGATTCTTTCCCTGCCCTCTTCCACTCCCATATTGCCTACGCTTGCCGTAATGCCCTGAAACATTTGCTCAAGCACTTGCTTTACCGAGCCGATAATCAAGAAATAATTTGAGTACTTTCCCACGCTGACTGTCCCTACCAATGCGGATAAAAGTAGGTTGTCCGTGTTGTTTACTACCACAGTTCCAATCTTATGCATAAGCATAGCACGTATATTCCGAAATATTCCCTGCTTCTCATCTTTTGGCAATCGTTCCGCCTTTTTATCACGCAGATAAGGATACATCTTATCCGCCCGGCGGGATATGCATATGTTGTTAAGTAGCGTACAGATAATCAGAATAGACAAGTAAAGAATAAAATTCCTTGTGGCAAGCAGCACAATAATCTGAAAAATATTCTGCAGCCCCCAGAAACATGTCTNATACAGCACTCNAATANAGCTTTGCTGATGCGCATCAATCAATGTCCTCTTATAAATCCCCAAGNAAGAAACCACCGAATTAGTCAGATACATCATATATATAAGCGTCAAATNCCCTACCTGCGGCTGGTCTTTAATCAAGACATCCATAAATGNGATTACCAAAAGNCCCGCTGCAAGCACAATAACGGCAACTATCCTGTAAAAGCTTTGATACAGCTTCATGAGAGATTTCTGCTTTTCTATATTCCCCTCGGAAATAGGCTTATATAGGGCATAAGTTATAGCCGTTCCCACTCCCAGCTCCGACAGTGCAAGTACACTTAAAATATCCGTGAAAAGTCCGTTAATCCCGACATAGTCTTCGCTGAGCGTATGAGTAAATACCACTCTTGCCGCAAACCCCATCATAATAGCGCCTGCCCTTGCTATCATTGCCACAGTGGTGTTTCGTGCAGAGTATTCAGTTCTGCTCTTTTCTGTCGTCATACTTCCTCCACATTATCCTATCTCAAATTCTGATTTATTAGACAAAATCTGCTCAAAGGCGCCTTGTATTTCTTCCCTGGCGCCCTGAAACTCACCGCTTGTCCATGTATCATTGATACAAAGTATCCTGCATTTATGCTTTTTGATTACCTCCACCAGTCTCTTATTATTCTCGGCAATCTCAAAATAATCAAAATCCCTCAATATATTTTTAGGTTTAAAATTCCCTGACAGCTTCTGCCATTCCCTGAAAAGATACGGCGTTACATCACCTTCATTACGGAAACGGTTGCCGGACATCTTCCTAAAAAGCTCCCCCTCCTTCTTCCACAGCTCTTCGTAGGTACTCTTACAAAAGGGCGCCGGTCCATGCACCGTGTAAAATCCTGTGTACAGAGGAAAGGCAAGCTCTAATAGATTATAACAAAAATACAGAAGCGGATATCCTATTTTAAAATAATCGCCCGGATGCTTTCGTACGCATTCTCTCTTGTCAAAGTATTTGGACAGCACCAGCGAATTGTTTAAAAAAAGGTGTGACATAACCGGATTTTTAGGATTTGCTACCACCGGCTGAAATGCAAGCATATCACAGGGCTTTCCGCCACAAAAAAAGCTTTGGGGCTTCACTCTGTCAATGAGAAACATATCGTCATTAAAATAGACAAAATGCTCTGTCAAATCCTCTATCTTATGAAAATATAACTCCAACACATTACTGTTGAAGGTAGGCAGAAATTCTTCGGGTACATAATCCTCATGTCTGACAATATGAAGCTTGGGATTTTGGGTATCCAGCCACTTAGGCAAATGCCCCCAGGTAATCAGATGAATTTTTCTGACCCATGGAGCATATTGTTCAACACCACGAAACCAATATTTCAACAAATCCCAATCTCTATATCGCTCCTCACAATTATCCTCCTGATAGGTTTGCTTATATTGCCGTCTCTGTCTGCTCCACGCCTCATCGGAACCGTCCACCCATGTGATCACAAAATCAATTTCTTCCCGTATTTCATTATGCTTCATTTTAATCCTCATTTCTACACAGCTTTTAATACTTTGGCTTTATATCCGGCAATACGCAGGCACAAGCTACCTTCCCCCATTCCAGTGTCTCCACCCCTCCCAAAAGGTTTCCGTGGGTTCCAGCTTCACCGTTCCTACCTGATAACCATGCTCTTCCGGGTNCTGTTCATTTGCCAACAGAATTCTCTCTTTTGAGGCAATATCCTTGATATCAAAATAAATCTCATACTCTCCGGCAGGCTTCCCGGCAAGGGGAAGCTCCATATGAACCGTGGACAAAAGATCCGAATCGTTTCCTCCCGTCAGCTCCCTTAAATCACTGTCAGCCTCGTAATAATGCACGGAGCCGCTCTCTTTATCCTTCAGTATGATCCACACGTCCGCCTCATGATAAATCGGAGCAAACCCTACATTCCGCAACACCACGTCCACCGCCAGCCTATCCTCGATAAATTGATAATCAAGCGCCGTACTGCTGATCAAAAGCCTGTAGCCCAAATGCCTTTCTATATAGGACAAGCCGTCCATCCCTTGAAAACAGCCCTCCTCGGACACCATAATCCCTGCCCATTTATCAAGCACATTTCTGTCATAATCCTTATTAAGATAGGTAACATGCATTCGCTTCATATCCTGCAATGCATTTTCAAAGTCATTATAAGGATTATCGATGATCACCTCACCGCCTATGGGTACGCTTTTGCAAAGCACCTCCTGAAACTCCAGCTCCTGCTCTCTGTTCCAATAAGTAAAATATCCGTGCTCCTCCTTGGTGTGCTCGCCATAAGTGCCATAATCGCTCCAGCTGCCCAACATTCCGTCATTAAACAAGCCCAGCCTTGAGGCAAGCGTTCCATCGCCTCTCACTACTTCCGATGCCTCCTCAATCTCCGTGACCATACGCCACTGCATTGGCATTCGCACAGACAAAAAAGTAGATTTATCCGTCACCTCCGCCAGCTGCCTTGCCAATACCTGCATATCCTGCTGGTTGGAATACTTTGTGCCGTTCATTTCCCCCCAATTTCCAATGAATAGTCCCTGCATAACAAATATCCTGTTNTTATATTTACAGAGAGTAGGACCCACCTGACGGATATGTTCCAGAATCACATCGATATTTTCAGGCTCATATTTCTCGTTCTCTCCATCCCAATCATAAAGAAACCTTACAATTAACTGCTTATCAACCTGCTCCAGCGCTTGAAACAGAGCCTCCAGATTTTTAAGACCCTGTTCAGAAATCGGTCTGTCTCGAAAATATTGCAGATTAAATTCTATCATAGTCAGTTTCGTATCTTCATCCCTGCAAAACCGATCGGCAATATTCTGCCTAAAATCCGCCTCATCATCATTTATGTGAAAACCATGCATGTAATAAAAACCTCTGTTTGGATTATACAGTTTGCGGTCAGATTCCGTAAACGCATAGCTCTCCATATACACATTTCCATGCCCTCTTATAATGAGCAGCCTGTTATGCGCTTTGTACAATAGTACCCCAAGCACCGCTATAAAGATAATTACAAACACCCGTATAATACTACTTCTCAACCAGTGCTCCCTCATGGACACCTCCGCCTATTGTATTGCTAATTGATACAATCTCAAAACATTTTGTTTAAAATAATAGCACACAAAATCGTCATCTTCATAATATGTATTTAATTCACCGGGATATAGCCGCTCAAATTCCCTGCACCAGTTATACAATCTGGATTCCAATGCCGTGCGGGTCTCTAAATTGGAATAAATCCGGGAAGAATTTTCAAAATCTCCTTTATAGTTGTCCGCCTGCCCTTCAGATATCCACGACACGGTAATATCCGGACATTGGCTCACAAAAGAGTTATAATACGCAGGGTATTTTTCCCATGCAAGCCACTTAGGTCCTCCAAAGAAATGGCTCTGCGCATATTCAAGGGGCTTTTTCTCCACATAGATAAACACATATTCCGTAGGGAGCGTATAATCCTCCTCCCTGCTTTTATTCACAAAGTCTATTGCCTCCTCGTGAAATCCATACTGGATCATATGATACAGCTCATCCACTGTTGATACGATAGTATAGGTGTTTCTGGGCAGGTTTTTTGTAATAGTGTATGTAGCCATGACGGCAGCATTATAGCGGGTCAGCTCATAATACAGATATCCGTGAAAGGTTCCTGTCATGATAGTTCCCACATAAATGCCCGCCACGCAAAGAGCCGCAACAGCTTTCATAATTCCTTCATATACCGCAAACCCAATAGCAGTAAACAGCAAATCGACCGGAACCACCATCACGGCCACAATCAATAGCTGCGCCACCGAACAAAGTCTGGAACCCGCAATCAATGAGGGCAGCCCTATCGCACTTGCGCAGTACATCGTCATAAAGATAACCGAAGACAGCGTTATGGAAAAATAGTGGTCAAAATAATCTGCTGCAATCCTCTTTCTTCTGCGCAGTATCAGCTTAAGAAGGGTAGCAATCACCCTGTATACCAGCCATACAAACAGCGCCAGCGCCGTAAAGCCCACTATCGCCTCCGCACTCACCTGTCTGTACAAGGTCACGTAAGCCTCGTCATATACAATTTTTGCCTTCTGTATTATAATATCCGGCAATTTTCCTATTAAATTTTTAAGCTTCTCTCCAAAGGAAAGCTCAGGCTGTTCCACGCTTTGTACAGGGGCTGTTTCCTCCACAGGCAGGCTTTCTTCCTCTTCCTTTTTATTCTGAGCGCCGCCGAAAAGATTACCGGTAATTTCTTCACCTGTATTTTCATCCACTACTATGTTTCCGCCACTCTCTTCATCCGTACCGTTGATAACATTCATAGCCCAGCCGATAGACCCCTGAAAAGGAATACCTGATGCAAGCGCGCCTGCCATGGGCAGAACCGCAATGAAAAATCCGCAGCACACTCCTGCCACCAGCGGAAAAAAACGCTTGGGATTAAACACTTTATTCAATGTCACGGGAACAAATGCCGCACAGAGAAAAAATGCCATAATAGTGGCATAAAAATGGATGGCAAGAGATGCTGCCAATGCAAACATAAAGACGAGAAGGTTCTCATCCCAATAATACTTAGTCAGCGTTTGCTGATTCTTTCCGTTGCCTGCGGTCATTAGCGGCTTATTCTCATTTTGTATCTTTTTCCGCCTGCGAAACAATTTCCTAATCCGCGCCTTGACTTGTAGCTTGACCTTAGGTACTCTCCCCGCATTTCGAAGATATCTTACGAAAAACGCCGCACACAAAAACTGGGTATAGAGGGCAAATTCCTGAGGAATTGTCCATTGCAGACGGGACATGCTGTATATTTCATTGATACATACCACTTCCAGCGTAAGGAACAAGGTCAACGCAAGCATGGGCGTGTACCTCCATCGGAACACCTCCCTCAGTAAAACATAAGCCGACAGCAAAAAGACTGCGATATGGATGCCCGCCGTAAAAAGCAGGCAGCTGTAAATCCTGATTCCAAACAGAGTATGTAGCCCATAAAGGAAGCAATGCATACCCTCCGGATACACTCCCGCCGAAAATATATTTCCTTGGGTAAGCCCGTAAATCCATGCATTATGAGGATACATGTCACCAAAGCCATAGGAGTAATCCTGAAAGGCTCCGTAGGTAAAATAAATCATGCCGTACACAACAATCACGGCAAGCAATCCGTACTCCCACCAATGACCCCTCATCAAATCCCAAAAGCTTTTAAAGCACTTTTTCAATCCCTTCCTGATCAGTATAGCAATATCCTTAATAAAATTCTTTAACCCATAGGTTCCGTTAGTTAAATAGCGTATTCTTTTAATTGTATTTTTATCTATTTTAATCCTTTTAACGGCTCGATACAAAAAAACCCCATAAAACACCACTCTAACCATGAATGGATATAATAAGTGAACAAGACCCAGACTTAGTACAATCGTATTTACTATAACCGGCTGTACCGTAACACAAAATCCAAAAAAGAAGGTTTTTGATTTTCCCTTCAGATAATCTCTAAAAACTACGGAAGGCCAAATAAACATAATAAACATATATGCCAGAAATACCTTACCATATTCTAATGCCCAATATAATGTAGTCAAAAATCCATCTCCCAACGCTATTCTTGTCTCTTAAGACTGCCTAAGTATACTCTGCCTGCTTTATCGGCACTGTTTGCAAAATACACAGGCTGCCCGTTTCGCTTTAGCCTTGCCTTCAGAAACAGCCTGCTTTCGTCAGCTTCTATTGTGCAGACCACCTGATGAATACTTCCACTGTTCCATTGACACATATCACAGTCAATTTTCTTGTTCTTTTCATTGCCCAAGCTGTCCTGCCACTCCAGACACAGCTCCGCCTCCTGATAAAGATTGGCAAAACCGACATTTTTTATCTCAATCCTCAGTTCACACACATTCTCGCAATCCTGCCCCTTCACAGATTGCACTACAGCGCTCTTTACATAGAAGCGATAGCCCAAATGCGCACCAATATAGTTGTACAANCTAATCCCNGTCCATACACCCNCTCCTTCATNGCTTGATTTTTTCNAACAGTCCAACAATNCGGCATCATGTCTGCTGTTTAAGTAAGTGACATGCATCCTGCTTAAATCCTTCAACACCTGTTCCTGACTCAGTCCGGTCAGGTACCCTTCACCATATACTGCCTCTCCTCCATTGGGAACAGCTTTACATAACTCGTGCTCAAACGCAAGCTCCTCTTCCCTGCTCCATGCACTATGCTCACCCACGGTATTCCTAGCCTGCGTACCGAAGGTTCCCAAATCGCTGGGCGACCCGAATATTCCGTCATCAAACAACCCCATATCACCCAAATCGTCCGCTTCATTCAGCATTCTCCAATAAACAGGGCGCCTGACTGCCAAAAAGGTTCCTTCTCCTTTGTACTCTCTAAGAATAGCCGCCATCTGCTTTAGATACCCCTGTGCCACAAAACGTGAAGTATGCATTTCTCCCCAGTTACCGATAAGAAGACCCTGATACACAAAAACGGCACCGGGAAACTGCGCCAGAATTTCCCCCACCTGTGTCATATGCCTCAATATCTGGGAAAATAAGGACGGCTCCCTCTCCATTGCCTTACCCTCACAGTCATAAGTCACCCGAAGTATCATATCTTTTTTATTATTTTTAAAAAATTGTAAAATTGACCTGATACGCTTAAGGGCGGACAAATCCAGATCTATGTTTTGAAAACTGCTAATATCAATCAAAATGAGCGCTAATGTCTCATTCCTGTCCAGACAATACTCAAGATTCCTAAAATCAGGCTCCTTATCTGCCTCAAAGGTGTAGATACTGTACCATCCCCTCAAGGGATTGCCTAGCGGTTCTGTAGTCTCAGTGAAAACAGCCTCCCAAAGCCTCCACTTCTCTTTTGATCCAAACAGCTTACGAAGCATTTTCTTCATTCCTAACCTCCGTGTCCACATGGAACACCCGTATTCTCAGNCAAACGGCTATTATGGAAAACATCATTCGGAACATATATNTTNTCNGCTTTNAACCTGAGTGCATGCTGATTCCCTCCGTCCTCACATGCATCAATGCGGGAATCTCCTCCNCCCTGAAGCCCAAAAGCAGCATCTGCGTAATCATATTAGCGTCAGGATATTTATCATNGAAATGANTATAGCGGGCATAAANGGTGAACGCCCNCCTGCTTAACCCCTGCAGCCCNGTCGTAGGATCCATGATTTTCCTCCCGGTTCCTAATTTTATCAGGAATCGAAATAATTTATAGGCAATTTTCTTTACAGCTGAAACAGGATAACCTACGCTTCCTTGCACAAATCTTNAACCCAGAACAATANNCGNATATTTCCCGTTTTCATCGACGGTCTTTAAGCAATGCAGAATGGTCTCCACATTGCAGNCATCGTNCTNCCCGTCCGCATCCATCTGAATCACATAACGGTATTCCCTTTCGGCGGCATACTTATATCCCACCTGAAGCCCGCTCCCGTAACNCAGATTATACACATNNNNCACNACAGCATGCCCTCTTTCCTTAACAATTCTTTCTGTTTTGTCTCCGGAAGCATCATTCATTACCAAAATATCTGCCTTATCCGCAATCTCAGGCTGCTCCAGCCGGTCTAAGAGAGCACCGATAGTCTTTTCTTCGTTGTACGCCGGAATTATAACAAGTAATTCCTTCTTTTGGTCGTCCATTTTACTTCCTCCTCTCAAAGCATAGAAAACAGCTTCCCTATCTCCGCTTCATCCTCTGCATTTCTTTTTTGCGCAGCCGCTCCCAGACGAAGCCTCATTGCCTCATCATGCAAAAGCTCCTCAATCCTCTGACAAATTCCTTCCGGCGTCAGCTCACACATCAAGCCGTCAACATTAGGAACCACCTGTTCCCTATTGCCGCTGCAATCCGACACCAAAATCGGTTTCCCCAAAATCTGAGCCTCCTGTATCGCAATACTCTTACCCTCAAAACGGCTTGCATGCACATAAATATCTGTCTGTGCCATATAAGGATAAGGGTTGCCCACAGCTCCAGGCATCAGGAAATCCTCCTCCAGCCCTAACTGCTTTACCTTCTCCTCCAGATTTTTTCTCTGATCTCCGTCTCCCAAAACATACCAGCGGACCTTTTCCCCCTTATCCTTTAAAAGCTTCATTGCCTCGATAGATATTTCAAACGCCTTCTGTGCCGTTAATCTTCCTACCGACAAAATACGCATTCCTTCATATCCGTCATCAAACCCTTCTGTCAGCTGTGCTTTCCTCCGAATTCTTTCCGGATTTAAAATATTGTGAAATACCTCTGTCCGCTCCCCGCATTCAGGATAGGCGTTTAAAAAAGCCTTCCTTACCTCATCGGAAACGGTAAACACTTTATCAAAGCTTAAATAACAAGCTCCGTCCAGCTCTCTGGTATAACCCGCTTTACCATAATCCACATGTACGAATGCCGCCTTCTTGTCCGCATTTACATGATTTGCCACATAATATGTAGAACCACCCTCCAGATATGCCACCGCAAGGTCATAACGGGTATCAAAACGTTCTCCGCCGTCCGACAATGCCCTCCAGAGAAGCTTGTCGAAAAGCACTCGCCCCCTCTTAAGCATAATTAAGAAGTTTTTCATCATATAAGGGAGAAGCCTTATGATTGTTCCTCTGGAAAACAACGCCCGCAGGACATTTTTACGAAGACAACCCTTTCCTTCCCTGCTTAAAACCGAAACAGCGTCAAAACGTTTGTTTAAAAGCTTTACATACTCCGGAATCTCATGTACCATTTCCCCCTGCCCCATCAACACATATAAGGAAATTTCATACTCCTCCGGCTTCAGGAGGCGAAGCATCTCCAACAGTGNCGTCTCCGNGCCNGCTTGGNCCANCGTATTAATNACANACAAAATTCTTTTCNTATTNNNTCNTACCTGCCCGCTCCCGCGGGCACTCAAATCAGGGAGGGTGAATATTTTATCCAACCATGCTCCTATCTGTCCAGCTTTTTGGCAAGTTCCTCAAGGTCTTTGCGCAGCTCATCCTTCTCATGATTCAATAGTGATACCTGCATGGAAAGCTCCATGTTCTTTCTCATCAGCTCCGACACCTTGCCGCTCATAAAATATGCGCCATATACAATGCAGAAACCAATCAGCAAAAGAAGCACCATGCCCATTATGCTTATGTACCTGTACCATTCCGCAGGGCGCAGCAAAATACCTGCCAAAATAATGATAATCGCTATCAACCCCCAAGTCAGACAAAAGGACTCTGTCATTCTCCTTCTTGCCAGAGACGATACCACCGCTCCCAACAGAAAAATGCCCACTACAATCATAATAATTTGTAAAATTGCTCCCGGCTCCATAACTCCTACCATCCTTCCTCTCTTGAAATTTTAAACTTATGCTCGTACACTTTATTTGAAGGGCGCTTTCCGTTCCCCCTTTTCATAATACTGCCGTTACAGAAAACATGCGTATCCAAATTTTTCTCCATTGCCCTTAGGCGGATATAAGCCATACACCACCCCACGCCGGAACCTATTACCAATCCGATACCGTACCATATGGGAGTCAGCCCGGTGGCAAAAATACTGCCCAGCAATGTAACAGACGAAAAACTGAGCGCCGTAATTAAAGCACCGTTCAGGTCATTGAAATAATATAGGAAAATAATTGCCGCATACATAATGAACAAAATAAAATAACCTGCCGCCAAACAGGGATATATCTGCATAACCAAGCCTCCAAAGCCCAGCTTGGGAAGGAACATGATGCACAGGAAAAACACAACTACGGATACGATAAACTGCACTCGCACAAGATTCATCAGTTCCTCTGCAAGCTGCTCAAACATACGCTTTTTGGCATTTTCTATATCTATTCCCCTGCCTCCGATTACCGCCTCGGAATATTTTTTGTATCTCTCGTGGAAATGCATTTCCACTCTGGATATAAATATAACGCTGGAAGAGATGTTAGTTAGCATTGCAAGACAGGTTGCCATGTCGTATGTCTCTGTACACACAAAGCTCTTAACCACCTCCATGCGCATATCGGTGCTCCAAAACACAAAATTATGGATATACAGACCCATCATATATGGAAGGTTGGATATGACAGGCTGCCAGTGAGACTTAAAGTACTCCAGTACCTCCTTGTATTTTCCGCTGTTTTCCCTAAAATAACTTCTGACTAATGCAAGCTCTAAGCTTGCTATCAAAAGGAATCCCACATCCAAGGAAATCAGCATCCCGAAAGTAACTTCCATGCCAAACAACTTCACCAAAATCAATGACATCAGAATCGTTGCCACCATACCAATGAAAAAGAAGAAAGAAATTTTCTTATAATCCTTACAGATGGACAGATACAGCATGGAGTAAAAAACCAGAGCAAGCGCCATATACCCGCAATATCCCGCAAATACATAGGGAATAGAAACCTTACCCACAATATGCTCCCTTATGCAGAATGGAATTCCCAAAAGCGAGCTTAAAACAACATTCATGATCATTCCCAGATAATAGCAGGGTAAAATATCCTCATAGCTTTCCCGATAGATAACATCCGACATATATCTGGACAACACCGCATTAAAAGGCGATGCCGTGAGAAGGGAAAAAATAAAAATATACAGCACGGTACAGGAATACAACGCCCTGTCCGCATATCCCAGCTTTGAAAAGCCTAACAGCGTCTGCATGATGATAACGGCAAAAATAACTACAAACATTGGCGCCACCGTAATGACCGTACTATATCCAAGGCCTGCGATGCTCGTCACGATTGTATGCTTGCTGTAAATTTTATTTAGTTTGACACCGATTCCTGCCATTGACCGTCACTTCCTTTTACGTGCGCTTTTCAGCTTTTTCTGTTTCTCCATGCCCTGAGAATATTTCTGTTCATATATAATATCATACGTCTCGTCATAGATATCCGCATATGTCTTTTGCATCTGATGAATCTGATAACGGCTGAGTACCCTTCGATAGCCGCACTCTCCCATTCTTTCCCGGAGCTGCTTTGACCTGCTCATCTCCACCATGGCATCGGCGAGCTCCTCCGTATTCATAATGTGGGTCAGTATGCCCGCAGTTCCACACTCATCGCTGTCTCCGCCATATATCAATTCTCTGCAGTTTCCCACGTCAGTGGCAACCACAGGCTTATGTGCCGCATAACTCTCCAAAATAGTAAGAGGCTGTCCTTCGCTTATACTGGTTAAAATGGTAAAATCCATCCTTCCCAGATAATCGGATACATTGATTCGCCCCGTAAAGATAATATCTTTTACCTTGAGAGCTTCCACCAGTTCAAAGCATTCCTTCGCATATTCCTCATCCTCATCACACGGTCCCATAATCCACAGCTTCAGGGAGGGCAGCCGCTCCTTTGCAAATGCAAAAGCACGAATCATGGTTTTAACATCCTTGATAGGAGTCACTCGGAGAACTGCGCCTATATTGACAAATCCTTCATCCTCCTGCAGCTTTCCGGGAAGATTTTCAAATCTCTTCACATCAATACCGTTGGGCGTCACCTGCGTTTTGCTCTCCGGACAGCCCAAATCCAGCTGAAGCTCTCTGGCATGGGCATACAATGCCGTCACCTTATCCGCCCTGTCATAGGCCAGCTGCGACATCTTGCGGAACTGCTCAATCCAGATATTTTTATAGATACCGTTTACCCAGCTTGCTTTCAGAATCTCCTCCTCCCGCTCTCTGGTGTAAATACCATGCTCCGAAACAATCAGTCCGCAGCCGTACAAATATTTTGCCATTCCCCCCAAAACCCCTGCGTAGCCGGTTGCCACACAATGATAAATATCCGCCTCCGGTATTTTAGTTTTCAGTATCAAAAATAAGGGCAGATAAATAGAGCGCATAGTCCAGAGGAAATCCGAGAAAACAATATGAGGATAACGCTTCTCATATGTCTCCTGTACAATATGCAGAAAATCCGCTCCCATCAAAAGGTCGTCAAGAGAATAATTTTCTTTTTGAAATAAGTCAAATAAAGGCTCCCAGTCCACCTCTCGATTCAAAATAATACTTCTTAAGGAACGATATTGAGACAGGCTCAGATTTGTCCTCTTCCTGCGCTTCGATTGCCTATCCCAGTCACAGTCATCCAAATAAGTCTCATAGACAGCCGATACATTCTCCGGCAGTTCATATACGAACTTACCTCTCTGCTTTCGGTCCGAAACAATGGAAAGCACAATAAATTCCACATATGGGAACGCTTTAATCATGCTGTGAATCCAACCGGAAACACCGCCCACCAAATAGGGATAGCAGCCCTCCGCAACAATGCATATCTTCATAGACACTCCTCTTTCCGTAACTGCTTATGATGCAAAAGCTCCAGAATACTCCAGCACCTCTTGTGCCTTATCCAAGTATATTTCCACCTGATTCGACAACGCATGAATCAGATATGCGCCGGCTTCCAACTGTTCATATTCTCCGTTCTCTATCCGGGTAATCATCTTGCCATGCAGCCTGAGGACAAACCAGGTATCATCATTCCCGTTGGATATATTCAAAGAAATCCTGTCATTACCGCCGTTCTCCCTGTAATCAAGATTCAACAGGGTACGCACTCTCTTATCACTCTCGGACAAGGTAGTGTATTCAAAGGTGTCAAATCGAGTCCAATATGTGCTGATATTGCTGAACACTTCATCCGAATAACGTTCCCACCTGTCCTCCACCGAGACTGGCCATCTCAGGTTATGCATATCAATCAACAGATTGGAATATCCCAAAGCTGTGGCAAGACTTCTCAGTTGAAAATCCATGGAGTATGTGTATTCTCCCGCCACATTGGTTACTCCCTGAAGAGTAACGGAATCCTCAATGTATGAAAGAAGCGGCTGTTCCCCTCTGTCCGCACACATCAGCGTACGCACATCCCCCAGCCCGTTTTCACGGCTCAGCAGCTCGTCCAAATTCTCCGGCATTCTTGCACAATATACCACACTGTATTTATAAGCGCTGTTTGTGGAATCAAAAAAATCACCGTCCGCTTTTGCCTTTTCTTGCAGAGTAATACCCTCTCCATAATTGAGAGACCTTCCCGCCTCTGCATTGATTTCTTTCATCTGCTGCAGGTAGAAGGGCAGCTCTTCCCCCAAAGGAGCCGCAGCGTCAGTATAATTATATTTCGTACTGATACAGCAGGTCAGCTTTAGTCTATTGTTGACCGACAGAGAGACTAATCCCGACCAAAACACATCTCGGAGCGCCGCCTGTGGATTCCGGCTGTACAGCGCCTCCATCCTTGCGGCATTTTCCGGAGCAAGATAAGGGAAATCCACAACTACGGCGTTTTGTGCATTTACCACAGGATAAATCACATAGGAATTTAATTCATAAAGCATTGCATCCAGAAGTCCCATCCCTGTAAGACCCGACATATAATCGCCGTTCACCGCAAAAACAAAAGTATCCTCATAGGCATTCCGCCAGATTAATGCCGGAAATTCCTCCCGCTTAACCTGCTCCTCGTCCATAATTCCCACCATATATGTTTTTGTTCCCTTTCCCGTCACATACCAGGGAATCAAAAGGTCAAAATCCTGAAGCTCCTCTTCCTCCGGAAGCTGAACCTGATAAACCGCCTCCCCTCCCAACAGGAAACCGGAGAACAAATGTAAGCCTTGGACCTCCACGCTATCCTCACGTACCTCGGAAATACCAAACAACCTTGCCAGCCGTCTGTTTTCCCTAATTACAGAAGCCTCGGGCAAATTGCAGAATATGAGAGGTATCCCCTTGGCGGCAAGGTTAAGGATTTTGTCCGCTTCTTTCTCAAAATTAACGCCGTCAGAGTCTATCAATATAAATTCCCATTGTGTATCCTCGTCAAAATCATATTTATCAATATCCTGCAAGACTTTCAGCCGCCGCTTGGAGTACATACACCATGAGGAAACCATATCCCCCAGCTCACTTTCCTCATTTCCCAAAAACAGCACACAGGCACGCTCTCCAAACACCTCCATTGAATCTATGTCGCTGCTCCACCTGCTTTTACCCGATATAGGCTCGTCAGCCGCAAACTCATTATAATCATAATTATTTCCGTTTTCCTTGATTACTTGGGAAAACTGAAACATAAACAGCAGCATCGCCATCATTATTACCATGCTAAAAAAATTTCTACGGGATACCATTACTACTCCTACTCTCTAACGAAAAACACGAATCAGCTCCAAGGTCTCACTGTCAACCACCACCGCTGACTTCTTCAGTTCTTCTATCACTTCAAAAAACTGCTTTTTCTGTCCGTTGGTAAAATATAATTTCAACTGGCAGGTATATGTGGAAAGTGTGTTAGGGTAATGATATCCCGCCCTGTCACACCACTTTTTACAATTTATAAAATCCCTGATTTCCAAAAGGCGCATACTGATTGCCTCAAACTGGCTGCTGAGCATTTTCCCCGGATATTTCTCATAATAAATATCGCATATTTCATCCATTATGCCCACATAATTTTTTTGCTCCATATCCGTAAAAACCTTTTGTTCTAACACCTGATTCATATAATCAATCAGCTGCTCCGCATAAATATGCATGTTAGGCCCGCCTTTTTCCACCAGCTGCCTTTGCTTTTCCACACTGATACGAAAATCATTCAGTGCGTCCTGCAGCACGGACGCAGCATAATGCGCAGTTTCCGTATCCTCACTGTTTAACGCCAAAGCGATGGATGCAAGAAACTTCTGAATGTCTCCCCGAACCACATTCATCATCAAAATCCGCAAATCTTTCTCGCCCGTTACCTCAATGGCTTCCTCCAAAGGCACCATGTTGCGCTCCCGTTCTTCCTCCGCATGTGTGACCGCCTTTACACGCTCCTTGCTGAAAACCACATCCTCCAAATCCACCGGCGCTGAAAAGAAAAGCCGATACCAGAGATAGGAAAACAGGAAAAAGCAAATTCCCACCACAGGGCAGATAAGCATCACAACTGCCCTGAATACACAGCCCTTGTTTTTCCGCGGTACATTCCACAGTAAATAAATGAGACTTGCCAAGGTATTAATTACCAGCAGACAAATAAACACTGTCATTTGTCCTGTCATTCCACATCACCCTCCACAATGTCACTCTCATATCCTAATTCTTTCAGACGCTTTACCACAAACTGCACATCATTGCTGTTAGAGTTGGAAAGCAGGACATACAGCCCACCGTCCTTCAAGGTTCCGATATAGTCCGTCTGACGCAATTTTTTCATGATTGCCGTACTTGCTTCCCTATAGTCTGTAGAATCAGCATGTATCCTTAAAAGCATACATTCCGTCAATCCACTCTTCTGTGCCTTTAAATAAGCCTTTGCCAGCGCAGTGAATGCTTCCGTTTCCATAGTCTGTGTTCCTTCTACATATCGCTTTTCCTCCAACGCAGCAAGATATCTGTTTGCCCTGATAACAGCATTCTGTATCAAGGCACTGATGATTACCAGCTGATTTGCCTGCCCCAAAGTCATGCTCTCCCAAGGGATACTCCATATCATCACCATCATCTGCATAGAATCCTGATCGTCATATATGGCATTTGCCATTAACGGATATTTATCATCCAGCTTTCTGTTGATAAATACCTTTCGTTCCAGCAAATCCTCATACATTTCCCCCATCTCAGTGTAGCGGATAGAATTTCCCAGTATTCTCGCTTTTTTGGATGTAGCAGAAAACAGTCTGGCATAGCTTGCATTGGAAATTACATAAATTGCCACATCCTTGCTCTTTATCAGTCTGCCAAGCACCTCAGCCGCATAGAACAGCACCTCCTCCGAGCTGTAATGATCCAGCGCCGAGGTAATATTATATATTTTTCCAACGCTGTCGTTCTGATTGATAATCTGAGTTTCCAAAGCGTCCTTCACACGTACGTTACTGCTGTTAATATCGTGAATATCATTAAGCTGCCCCGAAAGAAAATCCTTTTCGTCCTCACTCTCCCGCTTCAGCTTGGAAATATTATCCCTCATGTAGCCCACAACCAAACCTAAAATGAACAATTGCGCTATCCACACATAAGTGTTGGAATCCAACATCAGCTCAAAGCCGGATCTATCGTACATCTGTCTAAAACAATATCCCGCCACCGCAAGGACTGCAGAAAAGGTCGCCTGCTGCTGCCCGTATACAATGGCAAACAAAAGCACATATAACAGATAAAAATCCAGATTTGCAAAATATTCGCTTCCCACCGCACGATTGTTTAACATAAAAAAGGGAATAAACGCTACTATATTTTCCACAAAGGGAACCAGCGCTTTCATAAGCCAGCCTGTTTTCTTGAGTACCCGCTGATACAAGGACTGCTTCTTTTCCTCTCCATGTAAAAATATATGCCTGTCCTTCTTCATCTTGTCCAGAATTTTCTTGATAATCCCGGAAAGTTCACAAAAAAAGGGGCAGCCAAATTCACTCTCATATAAACGGTTGGAAAGGATTCTTCTATTTACCTCAACATCCTTTACAATGATATCTACAGGGGTTTTTAAATGCGACTGTATGATTTCCGCTATCTGGCGTTCGGAGACTTCACTGCAGGAGGATATGTTGTAAACAGAGCTTTTGTGCTCCGCACACACGCCCACACGATAAATGTACTCCACAGCATCCCTCTCAAAAAGCATTGACAGCCTGTTCTCTTCTTGTACGGTAACAGACTCCCGGTCAAGCGCCTCCAGACACATCCTGTTGCAGACATCCTTCACATCCCTCATAGATTCGGGAATTCCGTACAGATGGTCCAGCCGTAGCGTAACAATATCTAATCCCATGCTTTTACGATAACTCTCGCACATTTCTTCCGCCTGAGCAAGAACCATTGCACGAAAGCCTTCCGGAGAGGCAGGCATATCCTCGGAAATATCCTCTCCATAGCTGCCGCCATACACCTCTTGAGATGACAGATAGATAAATCTCCCCCGCCCTTTCCTCGCATAGCCCATAAGAATATTCATTAGACCGGAGGAATACTTTACAGCCTCTTCTTCCTCATCCTTCCAGTTAAAATTTGTGTCATAGGCTCCCATAAAAATAACCAAATCAGGACTGATGCTTTCAAATATCTCATACAGGCAGCTGCTGGTATATGTAAAACAGTACTTCTCAAACACCTGTTGATACGGCAAATTGCCGAATTTGTCCCCTGTTAATAAGTATACCCTATGCTTTTCCTTGCTTAATTTGATAATCAGATTATTAATCATGCTGCCGGCACCGCCTATCAGCAGAACATTCATAACGTTTCTCCCTTATTGTAAAATATACGCTAACTCTTTGTGCCGCCGCACACTCGAAGTCAATAACCCGTCGCAAGCAGCGGAACATGAATCTTGAAGCGCCGCAAAGCGCAACCCTTTCACATTATGCCATATTCTTCCAATTGCTTAAGAAAGCAAGATATATCATCCCGAATAACTTCACGATCAATCTGATATTCCTTACTGAGTTTCCCTGCTATGTCCTCCGGCTTCTCCCCCTTCTCAATCAGCCGCCAGATATCAGCACCCATATTATTTATGGCAAGAGGCTTTTTACAGGGAATCCCTTCCTGTTCCATGTCCAACAACCAATAAAGCCCCGCCGCATAACGTAATTGATAACGGGAACCATCTTCCCTTCTTTTTCCAAACTTCATATATTTTTTACCTTATAAACCATAATTAATTATATAATATGATATTTTTGCAAATATTACAAGCTTATCTGCTTATTCCATATTGCTCTGTTTCTTTATATTTTTATTCTTATTCGCCATTTCGATAAATAAAAGCTGCTATTTTATCCATCGCCCCATATGCCGTCTTAAAGGGAGACATCTGAAACACATGCCACATTCCCGGGAAGCTGTCCAATTTCACCGAAACTCCCGCCTGCTCCATCACCTTGTAAAGCCTTACGGAATCATCCAGTAAAATTTCATTTTCCCCTACCTGTATGTACACAGGCGGAAAGCCCGTAAAATTCCCGAAAAGCGGTGAAATAAAAGGATTCTTCAAATCTCGCTCCTTTGCATACGCTAAAATCATGCGATTGATATAAGGCTCGTCTAAAACAGGGTCGAGCTCTGCCTTTTCTTGAAAGGATTCCCCCGCTGAAGTCAAGTCCGTCCATGGAGACATCAGCACCAATCCTCCCGGCAAAAATCTATGCTCCTCCTTTAATTTCAGCATAAGGGCAAGCGCCAGATTTCCTCCTGCAGAATCCCCTGTAATAATCACATCTCCCGCCCCATAGCCTAACAGCATCAAATAATCCCAAGCCTNCANGGCGTCCTCNAGCGCCGCCGGANAAGNATTCTCAGGAGCTAGTCGATAATCAAAGCACAATACCTCCATGGAGGTCGATNCGGNAAGCTTAGAGGTAAGGCTTCTGGCATAGAGACTGCTGCCGGTGGAATATCCCCCGCCATGACAATACATGATAACATGCTTTTTGATGTGCGCCCTGTTAACACATACCCACTCTCCGTACATGCCGTCTATATCCACTACTTTATAACTGACTTCCTTGGTATTTCCCAAAAACGCCCCAATCTGATCCTGCGAATGCCTGTGTTTTTCAATATCCGCATTCTCCACCAACCCGTGCACACGTTTGATGAGCTGCATCAGATTTTGTTTTCTGTTACTAATCTTAGCCATTTATCCCTCTCCTTTAAAAATGCAGTCTTCTGCGCACCGCATTGCGCAGCCTTCTTCGTGACAGCATCGTAATAATGGTAATATCCACTATCACACAGACCGTCAAAACCACTGCTGACCAGAGAATTTGTATTTCTCCCGAGACATACAAATCTATCAATATCTCCAATCCTACGCATCCGATGCCAATTGCCGTAAAAACATACAGCGCTATCGTCAGAAACGACTTGGGAAGCTTTCTTACGCATAGAATGAACACCTCCGCGATCACCGTAATCAGCAGCACGATAGGTACGCCCAATCCCCAGAGCCAATCATCCCGGTGTATCATATAGGCAAGCATATACAAATAGACAGCTATTGCCACACCATCCAAAAAGACAGAAATATAGATGGACTGCTTTGTGTAAATCACCACCGGTACCAGCATCACCCACAAAATCACGCACACACCTATTACCGCCAGCGACCATGCCGTCTTGTTAAAGACAAGCATATTCAGAAGCCCGCAGGTAATTGCTGCAGCAAGCACCACCGCCGATACCAAAAAACCTAAATCCTTTCTTTTTACAGTCTCCACCTGCCCCTTCTCCTTCGGGAAGGGCGGTTCCTCCCTTTCCTTTACTAACTCCTTCGGATTGATAACCGGCGTGTTGCACAAAGGGCATTCTTCCTGCCCCGCCGAAAGCTCCACGCCACAATTCACACAATATGACATATTCCCTCTCATTCCGCAGTCATTTCACGATTGCTTTCTATTTTTACTTGTATACCGTCCCGTACCAGCCTCCGAAAAAAATACCTCTCTACATCCGCCTCTATAATACTGCTTGCAAAATTAATGGTCAGGGTATCCTCATAGCTGATAATCGCACAATTCGTTCTGGTGGAAAAGGGCTGCCCCATATAAATATCAAAACGCTCAATATGGGGCTTCATCCCCTCCGGCACCTTAAGCGCTCCCATATTTGTAAGCCCCGCCGAGGAATTCCTGTCCTGCACCTTCGTATAAAACTGCCTCACCACAAAATCCTTGATAAAGAGAGGCACTACGCGAATCAGCGGATTCCTCTGTGTTGCCGCGTTGGTGGTGATATCGCCGCGCAAATGCTTTTCGTTCACATAATAGCGCATATAATTGCGTACCTCCTCCACAATCTCCTCAAAGGAATACTCCCCCAGTCTGGGGTCCACTCCCGGATATATCATAGTGATAAAGTTTCGTAGGGTTTTCGACGGGAAAAAGCGTCTCAGATTTACCGGCATGGCAATCCTCACCGGCTTTAAACGGATATGCCAGTCCTTTTGCTGTTTGGTTAAAAGCGCGTACAAAAGTACTGCATTCAGATACTCCGTTATAGTCGCATTATATTTCTTTGCCACGGAAAGCACCTGAGAGACCGACATAATTCCGTCAATAATATTTAACGTGTAAAAAGGCTCCTTGGTTCCTCTTACCCTGTAAGTCTTCTCCCCCGGTCTTGGCGGACATACCTTGGCATTGGCATATTTCATGTAGGCGTCCTCCAGCTCCTCCTTGTCAGGCGCCTCCCCGATATCCAACACAAAGCCTCCGTTCTCAATTTCCCCATATCCCAAAAGCCTTAAATACACGGCTGTCACCGTCATCAGCACACACATGCCGCCGGTTCCGTCACCCAAACTGTGATGCGCTTCCAGCGAAATCCTGTTCCGATAATAATAGAATCTGACCAAATATCTGTTATTTGCCTTAAAATGCATGGGCTGGCAGGGATTTTTAACATCCCTTTGCACAAATGGTCCGGGGCGGTTGTTTGGCTCCAGATATCGCCAAAACAATCCCTTTCGTATCGCCGCTTTATAAGTGGGGAAACGAGGCAGCGCCATATCAACGGCACGCTGGAGCACATCCGGTTTTACCTCTTCCTTCAATACCACGGATAAGCGATATACGGAGGAGAAATCCCTCCTCTGCAAAGTAGGATACACAATAGCGGACAAGTCAAGCTTGTACCAGTCTCTGCGCTCGCTTTTTTCTCTTGTAAGCTTTCTGTCTGATACCGCCATCCTTCTTCCTTTCTCAATCCCTCAATATTTTTTGTGAAGCTTCCAACCCACGTTTTTTATTACTTATTATTTTACGTTGTTTGCTAATAAAATACAACCTATTGTTTATCTTAAGTTTCCGCAGTTTTATCCACCGTGATGCCTATCGTTACCCAAGATGTCGTGGTTCAACTCCACGAACAATCCAAAAAAGTCAATTCTGCCTCACCAGACACCTGAACAAAGGGGTTCCCGCATTACGGAGCATCCCATGATGCTTACCACCGTTATTAAAAAGCTTGCCAACTTGCAGAATGTCTCAATGAAAAAGAATTAGAAATGCTTTTATTATTGTCCTTTAGCTGATTCTTCTAAAATCTCTCTATATATTTCTACTTATAAAAGCAAAAGACATTAACGCTTCTGCTAATGTCTTCTCTCACTCATAAATATTCTAATAATGATATCTACAAATATACACAATTAAGTTCTCACCGTCTACTTGATAAATCATTCTATGCTCATCAGTTATTCTTCTACTCCATTTTCCTGCCAAGTCATATTTTAGCCCTTCCGGCTTTCCTATTCCTTCAAATGGATTCCTTTTGATATCCTTAATTAACTCATTTATTCGTTTGATAATCTTTTTGTCCATCTTCTGCCAATAAAGATAATCTTCCCAAGCATTTTCAGTGAAAGATACATTCATCTACTAATCCTCCACATCAAATTTTATAAGTTTCCCGTCTTCAGCTTGTTTGATAGATTCTTTTAGCCACTCATAATTAGCTTTACTATCCCTTATGTGAAGATTTTCCATCAGATTATCATACTGCGCCTGAGACATAAGCACAACATTCTCATCATTTTTTCTTGTAATTATTGCAATGTCAGAATCTTGTACGACACGGTCACACACTTCTTTAAAATTATTTCTTACGTTTGAAAAATTCGTTGCTATCATATAACCACTCTCCTTTTAATTAGTATATTCCGGAATAGTAGTATTGTCAATATTTTGTACAATATTCTGTACTATTGTTTGTAAGATTAAACGATGATTTCATAATTACCAAAAATATGCTCTTTTATCANCTTCCATTGAAAATCCTTTGNNCTTTTGTCATTNCACACACCTCCGCTNTNTTNTTTACAGTGTTATTTTACTTTCATAGTTTCATAGCCATCTTCTCCTTTTAATTTATATTTTTGTATAATAAAAAGCATTTGGATTTTATTTTCCGAATGCTTTTATCAAATACTATTTTCTTTTTATAACTACTCTACCTTTATATTAAATCCCATTTCCCGCATTTCATTTACAAGTTTTAAAACGTTTCTGTCTGGATTTCCATCTTTCCATGCATAACTAACAAAAATTTTAGGTGAATTATTTGCCTCGCTAACATACCACTTTTTTTCCATATATATCCCCCTTGAATAATAGCATAACACAAGCTGCTCTGTCTTTAATTATAACAGTTAACATAACCTGGGGAACATTGATATGTCCGCTGCTGTCTACAGTATATTCATTGCCATAATCAATGCATTTTCCTAGATATAGATGATTTCTTCCCCTTCATCCGTGGTAATATGCATCCTGTCATTATCATCTATATAATAATCATTAATAACATCGGTAAAATGAACCCATTGCTTGCGCCCATCTATCGAAAAGCATATGATTTCCAATTCAAAGATGGCAATAATTTCGCTAGGATTATCTCTGTCTGCAAACTCATAAAACAGTGAATCAGATGTTATTGTTTTATAACTGCCGCTACTGTCAACTATTTTTACTTCTCTATTGAATCCAATTAAAAGCTTATGCCCAACACACCTATACACTGGTGTTAATCCATGTCCTTCTGAAATAATCCCTATTACAAATTCTTCATTTCTATCATTACAACACCGCAGAAGATATAATCCGCTCTCCACTTCGCTGTCTCTGCCAAATANCATATTTTTTANTTCACTACGCCTCAGNTATTCANCCATTTCTGACTTGCTTTCTACTTTTACTTCTGNTACTTTCATGCCAGNCTCTTCTCCATCAAAATATCAATTTGATTAAATCCGCTGCTCACTAAATTTATAAGTATAAACTTCTTGAGACAAATCTGTACCCAGAATAAACTCCTCAATAAACCACCGGCTAGATAACCAGTAATCAATAGTTTTAGAATGTATTGTTTCTTCTGTCTCAACCTTTTCGACATTTATAGCCGCTTCTTTCAAATAACTTTGTGCTTTCTTTGCTCCTAATATTTTCGCCAAATCACACCTATTATTAACAAAATTAGTATCTTTAGAGTTTTCTATGGATTTTAATAAACTTAATCTATAATCTTCGCTTTCTCTCCAATTTTTTGCGGTACAAGATATATCATGCGCCTTGAGATAATATATTATTGCTTTGTCTCCCTCTGCTACCATATTAATCATATCACCAAGCTTCTCTAAAAAATCATTCTTTTCAGGAAGCNANTCTGANCNAAGATAGGCTGCANTATAANACANNTTTAATNCNTNACATAAACTATCATTTTTTCTAATAATATCAATCGCATTAATATAATCCTGAATAGGACTCAATAACTCTGACATAACGTACCGTTCAAACGTATGATAATTTTTATCTTCGTTAAATTCCTTTTGCAGTTTTTTATTCAACATCTCTATATCCATCTTTAAAGTCTTCTTCCCTCAGTTCATCCACTAATATAATTCTTCCGAAATCATTGTCTATGTAGCTTCCTTTACCAAACACATTTTGCTGAATAAAGTCCTTCAATGTCTCCGTATCCGAATATGAAATAGAATAGAATGATGGTTCCAATTTACCGACCTGACTCAATTCATCCTCCTCATAATCTTTGTCACCTTCTTCTAAATAATCAATATAGATCCTTTCTCCATCGATCAATATATTTAACCTGTCAAAAGCTCTAAATATGTTTTTAGCCTTATCTCTCCACTGTTGATACAAACTTAATATTTCATTTTTATTGGGCGAAATAAGAATAACTGACCTCATTATTTATCCCTCATTTCTTCCGTTTCCGGCATGGCTGCATCCATGGCAAATTCCACATTTCCGGTAAATGCATACTCTATAGACATCAATTCCACCGCATAGTTTCTCGTCCTGAGTACAGCAGCTTCCATCACTTGTGGGTAGGTGTCATTACCTCCTATGATGTCCTCTTTTTGGTTTTTATAAGGACTTCCTATATAAAATAAATTTTGTTCCACTGATATAGTGTTTTGAAGGTATTGCTGCCATGCTTCATATGCCAAAACCAATAACTGATAATCTTCTTCCGACAAAAATCCTTCCAAGATTTCAAGTGTATGCTCTATCTCTGCACTCCATTGATTGCGGCACGCGACTGCCGCCTGAATCCTCAGCTCAGAACCTACATCTTCCGATACAAACGCTTTGTCTATCGGATTATTTGCAATGATATTATAAAATTCCCAGTCCACGGAAATCACTGCCATATCATTCATTAATATTTCTGAAGTTGTCATTTCCGAAATTCCTTCTTCCTGTTGTCCACGCTGACAGGAACAACAAAAAAATGCCAACAGTATTCCAAATAAAGAGAAATAAATCTTTAATTTTACTTGTTCAGCCTTTACCATATTTTCCCTTTCTTAAAATTATCTGCTTCTTTAATCTTTAGACTCAAACCGACAACATAATACCATCCTACCACAGCAAGATATGTTTTTTCTGCCGAACACCACTCCGTCACACCTGTTGTAACAAAAACCTACCAATCATATGCAAGAAAAACAATTTCCGGAAGAAAGATTACATACGAAAATGCACCTAATAACGACATCTCATTTCTTTTCTTTGCGCTCGTTTCTATTCCCCAAGTGTTTTTATATGCGATTAACATTGCAACCAACTTTTTATTTTTTATGGTGATTGACCTACTGAATGTTTTAAATGTCATAGAAAGTATTCTGCATGATCCTATGAAACATATCAATGTAAGTACTGTCATAAATACCATAACTAGCAATCGCATTATATTCCCTTATTTCTGAAATTGCCATAAACATCATCCTNCTGCTCATCTTTTTTAGTGGCTTGGATAAATAATGTCGGTTGATGTAAATGNATCGTCAGTTGAAACATTNATATGTCCGCTGCTGTCTACAGCATATTCATTGCCATAAACTGAAATCGTATCGCACTCTGACCTTTACATTGAACTCCATTGTTTCCTGATACTTCCCCGCCGTGCTTTTGATGTTGGCAAGCTTCTGTTCAGGCGACATCATGGCTTCTTCCGCCATAACATCAGATAAAACAGCTTCTTCTGCTGCCTTATACCCTTTGTTTCCAGTGTTCATACCCGTATAACTGGAATTACTTGCACCAAATATCCGCTAATGTTCATTGACATAGCATCATCCTTGACTAAATATTTTTGTGCCAACCTTGGTCTGCATATAAAATATGCCGCCTCATAAAATCTGTCGTCAGGTTCACCCACTTTTCCAAGTGCAGAGGTTCATTTATAAGCTCCTCTGTAAAATAAGAGCGAAACAAAATCTATAGTTTTATATTAAAAGACAAGGGAGCGAATAAAGGCTTCTGATTTTATCCACTCCCCACAATCACCGCCTTAAGAAATCACCGCATTCTGCCGCCTGTATGTATCGTTATCCTTTTGGCTTAGTTCGCCCTCTATCTGGGATAATTTCTTCTCCAGCTCCTTTACCTTTTCTTCATCTCCGGAAGCTGCTTTTATCTGCTGTTCCAACTGCTGTTTCTGTTCCTTCAATTTTTCAATCTCCCTGTCAACCTTATCGGTATTCGTTGTGCATTTCTCCGCATCCTCCTCCGGGCTGTCTGCTCCAACTTTTGGCTGTCCTTTTTTATCTGCACCGCTGGCTTTTTTCGGATCATCATACAGCACTTTAGGATTTCCGTTTTCATCTTTCCCCATATGATATAACCCGCTTGGCCTATTGCCGGACTGCTCGCTACTGATGTACTCGTCCTTTGGAACAGGAGTACTCTCACTTTTATTTCCTGCACTCTGCTCTTTTCCAACTTCCTTTGCCCTATCCTTACCTTCCTGCAGTTTTTCCAAATAATCATTTTTGTAATCCTTATAATTACTGCTT
>WFLY01000129.1 GCA_009177215.1 Bacillota bacterium | reverse complement strand
TCAATTATCCGTCCTGACAGGCATTTCAAAAGAAAAGCAGGGCATCATGGAATAACAAATGGTTTTTACATACGTGTAAATTTATAGTTAGCGGAGTATCGTCTTAAGTTGACGACATTGTTACCCCAAAGCCCCCTACAGCTGCCAAGCACTACAAGCCGCTTACTCCACAAACTGAAAAAGAGGTTGATCTTAGCCGGCTGCTTACGGATATTGCATATCAATTTACAGTGCGTGACGCTTTCGGTGATGTAGGGCTGTCCACTCTCATGGAGAAGGCTCACCATGCAGCCGAACAGAANNAGCANTAGGTTCACTCTATANGGGNTAACCTTAGATTNAAAAATAAAANTNTTGAATCCTGCTGCCGNATATGTTATATTGAGAATAGAAAAGGGAAAGCCAGAGACACGGCTTACCCGATTAATAGTAAACTGTTTTACTTAACAGCCGTCATTATTCGCAGTAATGGCGGCTATTTTCGTTTTCCCCTGAAAATCTGATAGCACAGACTTACAAGGACAACAATGAATATACAAAACTGAATCAAGTCAGAATATGTAATCATTGGCAACGCCCTCCTTTCTTTCGTCTGGAGGGTTAGCCCCTCCGATAAAAGAGGGTAAGCCGCCCGGCTCTGGTTTCCCATGTCTCGAATTATAACATACAGTTTTTTACTAATCAATCAAAATACTGCCTTTTCCCGCCTTATTTTCCCATAACCATAATATCATTGTCACATTTAAAACGCCTAGAATGGGCACAGAACACGTTCACAGAAGCATTCTATATACCTGCTGCCATTGATACCTCTTTATACAATTCACTATTTTTATGACTTGAAACCGGAAAAAACCTTCAACACTCTAAGATTTAAATCTGAGAATCCCTTTCACATATATTGTTTTATATTCTTATTAAAATATCTCAAGAATCCCTAAACTTTTTTCCAAAACTTGCCGATATCCATTATAGTCACGGATGATTATGCCATAGTCGGCGTTTGGAGAATATGGTCGATGTGGACAAATTTAGACGCAAAGGCGTCAGAAAAGAGGGATATTATGAGTGTAAACGGAGTTACATCATCACAGTCAGCTGCTGCTTACAGCTACACCTCTGCCAATGCTGCTACCGAAAAGACACAGGCAGCTGCAGAGAACACCTCTGCCTCCAGTGCGGAGGAAAGCGGCGTTGTATATGAGCCTTCCAAAGAAGCACAGGCTGCTTCCACCAAGAAGACCTATACACCCGATACCAATTTAATCAATAAATTAAAGGCAGATGCTGATGCAAGGACATCACAACTTCGCAGCCTTGTAGAGCAAATGATGACAAAGCAGTCCAGATCCTACGGTCAGGCAAACGATATTTGGTCATTCTTAAGAAGCGGCAATTATACAGTTGACCCTGCTACCAAGGCTCAGGCTCAGGCTGATATTGCAGAGGACGGTTACTGGGGCGTTAAGCAGACCTCCGACCGTATCATTCAGTTTGCCAATGCCCTGACAGGCGGCGACCCCGATAAGATTGAAGAAATGCGGGCAGCATTTCAAAAGGGTTATAAGCAGGCTGAAAAAAAATGGGGCGGCTCTTTGCCGGATATTTCCCAAAGAACATATGATGCCGTTATGAAGAAATTTGATGAAATGAAAGCTGCAAGCAGCAAAAAGACTGAAGAAGAATAATAAAATCCCCCGACTCTTCCAAGGAGAATCGGGGGATTTTTATTTCAGGCTCAACCTCCTTTTACTATGAGAAGCTTTTGCCCTGTTTTTAAGTCATCACTGCCAAGCTCATTCAAGTCTCTAAGAGAAGCTACCGGCACATAATATTTTTTTCCGATATTCCACAGATTATCTCCCGCCTTAACAGTGTAAATCACCATGCCCGGCAGTTCACCCATCTTTGCGGTATCCAAATCGGATACGACCACCTGCCTTATCAGCTCCACAGGAACATTTTTAAATACCGTTGTGGTGAATGTTAAAATTGCTTTTACGTCCATTTCTTCCCCGTCCAGCATCGTTACCTGCAGCTGTTCCACCTGCGCATGTACCTTCCCCATATCCTCAGGCGCAATCTCCGGCACATCTAAAGTATACTGATAGGGAATCTGTGCCTGCATTCCTGCATAAGGAGTCTCATCGTCTCCCGCAATATACATTACCTTAACAAGCAGGCTCCCTTGCAAAAGAATACCGTTCTCCACCACCTCCTGACGTGCGGGCAATACATGCCCTTCACTGTGAAGAATTTGCAAGATTCCTGCACTTCCGTTCTTAATACGGATATGATCTGTCACTTTGGTCTTACCCGTCACCTTGGAAAGCAGTCTGCGCAGGCTTGCCGGCTGTGTAACCGTATTAATTTCCTTGGTGACACCGTAAATATCCGATAATATTTCGGTCTGCTCTTCTTCATAGACACGGATGCTGATATCCAAAGTAAGCTCCATGCCTATGCTTCTCTCCTCCCCGTCAAAATCAGGGCGCACCGTAAGCTCCTGCTGCCCCAGTGTATAACGGATATCGGGAAGCATTCCCTCTCTGCAGCCATGGCATTCCAACACGCCGCTGAAGGGAATTGTGGTTTCAAAAGAGCGGATAGGATGTTCCTCCCCCTCTCCCTCATAAAGCACGAACAAATGTACATCTCCCTGTAAGGTAAGCTTTTCTTCCAGTACTTTAAACTCCACGTCTCCCAGCGATACCGTATCCCACAGAATTTGAAAAATATTAGGATAGTTGGAAGGCAGGCTGATTTCCTCTTTAATACGGAAAATATCATTTTTACTGATGGCAATCTGTGCCAGATTCATGGGCATCTTACGGTATTCTACCAACTCTTCGCCATGTATCCCGATAGGCGCTTCCTCATCGTAAAGCTCCTCCACCTGTGCGCCAAGCGTAACAACCGATTGTAAATTAAGCTTTCTGGAATTGATAATGCTGACGCTCAAGTCCTCAACCTCACCATATACTGTCACGGTGTCGGTAGGCAGCGCTCCTTGAAGATGCAGTTTCTCTTCAAAGGGGATTTTCCCCTCCAGATTTACCAGTCTGCCGCCCTCCTCCATAGTATGATAAAGCAATGAAAAACTCAGTCTGCCTCTTATGGTAACTGCGTCTGTTCCCGGCTTTACTTCCTCTATCACCACAATGCCCTTTTCCAGATTCAGTGTACTCACATCCTGCTTATTTTCGGGGATATTAATATCATCCTCTAATGTTATCTGGTTGGCCGCCTCGGTACGCACACGGTCCATATGTATATTTTTCTTTAACAGATCCACAAAAATACCTCCATGCATATACTGATATAGGTATATATATGAAGGTAAAATGATTTTTATGCTATCAGCTCCGTATTCTGCGGACNAACGCATTACTCTTGTACCGCTCCGATTAAATCGCTCAGCTTTTCCACCTGATACATTTTCATATAAGCTTCAATTCCCTTGACANTTTCTACCGTGGCATAGGGATTCACAAAATTCATGGCGCCAACGNTGACNGCNCTGGCTCCCGCCAGAATAAATTCAATGGCATCCTCTGCATTGGCAATACCGCCCATACCGATAATGGGAATCTTTACCGCCTGCGCCGTCTGATACACCATACGAACGGCAATAGGCTTAATTGCCGGACCGCTCATTCCACCGGTCTTGTTGGCAATGGCAAATTTTCTCTTATAGATATCGATTTTCATGCCCGTTAAAGTATTAATAAGGGATAAAGCGTCCGCTCCCGCCGCCTCCGCCGCTCTCGCCATTTCCGTGATATCCGTTACATTGGGGCTAAGCTTCATAATCAGTGGCTGTTTGGCATACTTTTTCAACTCGGCAGTAATATTGTATAAAGCATCCGCCTGCTGCCCGAAAGCAATAGCGCCCTCCTTCACATTGGGACAGGACACATTAATCTCCAGCATGGATACGGCAGGCTCCCCGCCCAGCTTTTCCACAACCTCTACATAATCCTGAACTGTTTTTCCACATACATTCACAATAATTTTAGTATTATACTGCTTTAAGAAAGGGATATCCCTCTTCATAAATACATCTATACCGGGATTCTGCAGCCCAATGGCGTTAAGCATACCGCCGTAGACCTCCGCCACTCTGGGGGTAGGATTACCCTGCCACGGCACATTTGCCACACCCTTGGTGACTACCGCCCCCAGCTGATTCAAATCCACAAATTCAGAATACTCCATGCCCGAGCCAAAGGTTCCCGATGCAGTCATCACCGGATTCTGAAAGGTTACTCCTGCAATTGTCGTCTGCATATTCATCAGATTTCCACCTCCCCTGCTTCAAATACCGGTCCGTCCGTACAGATTCTCGCATTATGCACATGAGAGTGGTGGTCGGTTTCCTTTGTCTTAACCACACAGCCAAGACATGCGCCCACGCCGCACGCCATATGCTCCTCCAATGAAATATATGCCGGTATTTTTTGCTCTTCGGCATACCCTTTTATGGCACGCAGCATAGGCATGGGGCCGCAGGCAAAAATGATATCCGCATCCAAGTGATTTTCCCTGATGGCATCCATGACATTTCCCTTTGTTCCCACACTGCCGTCCTCTGTTGCCACATAGACCTGCCCATACTGTTCCAAATCACTATACAGAAANAGATTNTTATTCCGATAACCTACCACAATCCGTTTGNCCGCCTGAAGCTCCTTGNNAAGCTGAAGCATGGGAGGAACGCCGATACCGCCGCCTATCAGAAATACTCTTTTCCCCTTTCCCCCCTGAATAGGAAAACCGTTGCCCAGATTTCCCAGNATAGAAACGGTATCCCCCTGCTTATATTCGGAAAATTCTGCGGTTCCCTGTCCCGCAATACGATATACGATACGCAGTGCCGTTCTATCCTCATTTACCTCGCAAATACTGATAGGACGCGGAAGCAAAGTACTCCTGTCCTTGGGATACAAGCAGATAAATTGTCCGGGCTTAGCCTCCTTCGCTAAATCCGTCTCTATCCACATATCGAAAATCTGTGGCGCAAGCTCCTTTTGAGAGCGCACTACAGCCATCTGTTTTTGTTTCATAAGTATCCTCCATTCTTGTTTATCCTGCTTAATTCTCCTGAATTCACTTCCTCTAATTTCAATCCTTTAACACGGGATACTCTGTACGCTCGTTACGGCTAGGTCACTGATATACAACCCTGCCCCCGCAGATAGTCGCCCTCACCTGCCCTTTAAGCTTCCAGCCCGTAAAAGGAGTGTTGGAGGATTTGGAAAAATAATTTCCGNGAANTGTCTCCGNNGCCGTNTCAATCAGTACANTATCCGCCGGTCCNNCCTCCGCCAGATAACCGGCGTTCAGATGATACATTGCCGCAGGATTGGTACTCATCCTGCAAAGCAGCTGCTTCATGGTAAGATATCCCGCATCCACAAGCTTTGTTATGGCAAGAGGCAATGCCGTCTCCAGACCTATAATCCCGCTGGGCGCCTCCGTGATTGGCTTTGCCTTCTCCTCTGCCGTGTGGGGAGCATGATCCGTGGCAATCACATCAATGGTGCCGTCTACAAGCCCCCTGATAATCTCCAGCCTGTCAGCCTCCTCCCTGAGCGGCGGATTCATCTTCGCCATGGATCCATAGGTAATCACCGCATCCTCCGTCAGGGAAAAATGATGGGGAGTAGCCTCCGCATGAACATGACAGCCCTTCTTCTTTGCCTGACGTACCAGCTCCACCGCTTCCTTTGTACTGATATGCTGAATCTCCACACAGGCTCCTGTCTTGCCCGCCAGCTCTAAATCCCGCTCCACCATAACAATCTCCGCTTCTCTGGGCGAGCCGCCTATTCTGTAATATTCGCTTGCCTTGCCCCGGTTGATTCCGTTATTTTCAATAAGTCCGGGATCCTCCTCATGAAAGCTTAATGGCATGTCCAGCTTCACGGCTATCTCCATCGCCTCTTTGACCAACGCCTTGTCTAACAAAGGAATACCGTCGTCCGTAAATCCTACTGCCCCTGCCTTAGCCAAGCCTTCCATATCGGTCCGCTGCTTCCCCTGCATTCCCTTGGAAATATTGGCACAGGCATACACATGAATCATGTCCGCCTCTTCACACCTTTTAAGCACCTGCTTTAAGGTCTCCTCATTATCAACGGGGGGCTTGGTATTTGCCATCATCACCACACTGGTAAATCCTCCACGTGCCGCCGCACGCGTGCCGGTGAAAATATCCTCCTTCTCGGGAAAACCCGGGTCACGGAAATGCACATGCACATCCACAAGTCCGGGCGCCACCAAAAGCCCCTCCGCATCTATCACTTCTTCATTATCATGAGGTGAAGTAATGTTCTTACCTATCTTAACAATCTTGCTTCCCTCTATCAATATGTCAAAATTCCCCTCCAAACCGGATTTAGGGTCAATCATATATCCATTCTTAATCAGCATATCTGCCTCCGTCCGTACCGCACTTAGTTTCTCCCTNAAAGAATCTTTTTTTCTTGCTTTTCACAAGTTTATCATACTTTTTTTTAAAATAAAAGAGCCACTGCTATATATTACAAANGAATNTTCATGTATGATAAGAAAGCAGAAACAAAAACAAAAGATAGACCGCCAGCACCACACTATTCCAAACCGAAAGACCGCATCATGGAAATGTGCATAACAGGCTATTCCGTAACAAAAAGCAAAAAAAGAATATAGAAATCTTCGTGAAAGTATATTATAATTTTTGATTGGCACCCATACCCGCTATATTGAAAGTATTTCACATTTGCAAGATATATCAAGTATTCTAATTCTTCTTGAGATATGATATCAAGTACGAGGAGTGAAACCATGTCAGTTAAAACAATAAACGCTATGCTGGATTGGGTTGAGGACAATTTGAAAGAAGAACCAATTTTACCACAAATGGCTCTTTATGTTGGCTATTCGGAATATTACTGTTCTGCTAAATTTCATGAATATGTAGGTATCCCATTTAAGAGATATGTACTTAATAGGAAATTGAGTTGTGCAGCTAATGAACTCATTCATACCGAATTACGAATTATTGAAATTGCTATGCAGTTTGGATTTTCATCACATGAAGCTTTTACAAGATCTTTCAAAAAAGAATTTGGGTGTTCACCTTATCAATTCAGAAAACGGCACCCCAATATACCAGCGCNTGAAAGGATATATATTGAAGAATAACACTCCTCTGAATTTATGAGAGGAGTGTTTTTTGTGAAATTAGGAAGAAATGATATTTGTTGGTGCGGAAGTGGGAAGAAATATAAAAGATGTCACAATTTTTTTGATGACAGGCTTAAAGAATACGCACGAAAAGGTGTCTTGATCCCGCCGAGGGAAATTATTAAAAATGCAGAGCAAATACAAGGTATTAGGGAAAGCGCAAAAATAAATATAGCAATTCTTAATTATGTCAGTCATAAAATCAAACCAGGAATAACAACAGAAGAAATTAACAACTGGGTGTATGAGCAAACTATCTTGCATAATGCCATTCCTGCATCTCTGAATTATGAGGGCTTTCCAAAAAGTGTATGTGTTTCTATCAATGATGAAGTATGTCACGGGATACCTTCACCCAATAGACGATTGCAAGAGGGTGACATTGTTAATGTAGATGTTTCAACAATCTATCAAGGTTATTACTCTGATTCATCTCGTATGTTTTGTATCGGTGTTGTGACGGAAGAAAAAAGGCGCCTTATTCAAGTAGCAAAGGATAGCTTAAATGTTGGACTGGAAAAGGTCAAGCCTTGGGGATTTCTCGGTGATATGGGACAAGCAATTCACGATTTTGTAAAAGCAAATGGATATTCCGTTGTTCAGGAAATTGGAGGACACGGTGTAGGGCTGGATTTTCATGAGGAACCGTGGGTTAGCTATGTTTCAAAACGAGGAACCGGAATGTTAATGGTTCCCGGAATGTGTTTTACAATAGAACCTATGATAAACATGGGAAGTGACGAAATTTTTATTGATGATAGTAACGGAGGAACTGTTTATACTTTAGACGGTAAACCATCAGCGCAATGGGAAATACAGGTATTAGTAACTGAAAACAGTTATGAAGTATTGGCATATTGAAGTATGGTAAAAGGATTGAAGAAATTCTTTCTATGCAACTTGATTTTTAATATGTACGCCGGCCGTGTATGGCTAAGACCATAACGGCGGTTTTTCCGTGAATCTGTCAAAGGATTTTGAACGCTGCTTTGGCTGGCTTTTTGTCTGCCTTGTGCCCCTTGCAACTGTCGGTGCCTGTTTTTGACGCTTTCTATTTCAGTTTGGTTTGCTTATACGATAGTAAAACAGAGATTGTTTAAGAATTGATATCCGAATTACAAAATAATTAATTTCTGAAAACTAAAATGCGGATTTTTAGAGAATTTTGCATAATACTTAGGAACTATAAAAAGTGACTGTTTTCTTTTGTATAAAATCGNCACTTTTTATAATTTTTTGTTCCATTTCATTTTTATGTTCATTATATTGTTCCTAAACAATTTTGAAACTTTTTCATAAATTAGTTCTAGCAAAATTATGCTGATACTCTATAGGCAAATCCGACAAAGGATTTTCCCTTTTTGTTCCGTTCAATTTTGCAGTCTGGACGTATTGGTTCAGTGTATTTTGCAATGTTATGTATAAGCTATTTTCCGTTTCACCTGTTCGCTCTGTAAAACTTTTTGTAAAGATAGGCTGCCATTTGCACGTTGATTTTATAGGCTTTGGCTACAGACTAGAACACAGATATTCTCTTAGTCTTTTTATTTTTGACGAATAATTTTATCAATAACTTTGGCTTGACTTAATAGAATTCAAATAAATTGAACATTGAAACAAGCTTTTTAGATGACATTGCTTATATTGCAGCCTGTTATTTTCTCTCGTCCAGATACAACTGCACCCTGCGGTTCAGAATTTCGGATACCTGCTCAGCCTTCTTTTCTCCTGCAAAATAAGGCTCCAATTCTTCGGATACTATATCCTGAATATTTCTTGCATACCAGTTGTCCGGCCTCACCCTCTCAAGCATAAAATTCACCTGCTCCTCCTGTTTTTCTGTAAGAGCTCCCACCTTGTATCCTTCCATGCCACGCTCATCACTTATTCTTGTAACATCACCGGACTTCTTATGAATGCTGTAAGTCACCAGCTTCTTAAAAGCATTAAGATTTACAGGAAAATTAGGTACATAACCATACCAGCCATCCATTCCATATTCACAAATCATGTACTTACTTTGCTCCTCCTCTGACAACAGGAACTGCAGAAAGGCGATAGCCCCCTCCTTGCAGGCAGAAGAACTGTTTACATACAGATAACGGCTTCTGGCATAAATCCCGTTCCCCTCTGTTCTGGGGAATCCCAGCGGCGCCGGATTTCCTGCAAAGCAGGCGTCCAAACCATACAAATCCTCAAAGCTCCTCATAATATCGTCAGTTGCCAATGCCCTTCCTGCCAAAAGCATTTCCCCTTCTTTTTCTCTTTGCTCTTTTCCCTTATCCTTGTCCGCATATTTTTCGGCAAAAGCAAGTAACTCCAAAAAAGGCTCCTCCGTCAAATGACTCTCACCCTTTTCCCAGTCAATATACGCCTTATTATCGTTGTCATACAGACCATACCACATGACAATGTCCACACCGTCATAACCATACTGCAAAATTTCCGCATCTGACTTTTCCACAGCCTCCATCAATTCCGAAAGCGTCCATGAGGTCCGATCCTTAGCAAAATCCTTAGAGTAGGTTACAAACTGCATCTCAAAATCATAGGGCATACCATAAAGCACTCCTTCTGCCCTTCCTCCTTCAAGTGCAGCCTGCAAATAAGCGCTTTCATCATCAAGCACTCCTTCAAGACTGGCAAAATAGCCGTTTTCAAGATAGCTTGATATGTCTACCACAAGATCGTCGGATATTATATCTGGACCTCTCCCCGCACTTATTTCCATTTGAATTTTTCTGTCATAATCCAGCCAGTTCACATCTTTTTCTCTTAACATAGCGGAAATATGATATTTATTGCTCTGCCTGTTAAAACGACTTATTGACTTTAACATTGCCTTATGATTCTCCCCAAAGGCAATGACTATTTCCTGTTTCTCCTGCTGCTTGACTTCCTCTTCTTCCACAGCACGCGCCAGACAGTAATCACCATCCAGCTCTCCGAACAGCAGAAGACTTCCATCCTCCTGAACCTCCATGCCATACAACTCTCCCCACGGATAATCGCATAAGGTAAAATCACAAAGAAGCTTAAGCTCCTTTCCGTCCAGCCACAGTTTCTCTGAATTCGCCACATAGATTTCACCTTCTATATCCATGGCTGCCTGCGCCCATAGAATATGTAGCTTTTCTGACACCGGCACTATTACCTCCCCCGACAGGTCATAAATACCAAAGTTATCTTCATCATGCCCATACCAATATACTTTTTCACCTAAAGCATCCGAAATTACACCGTCTATACGCTTTGGCAGTTTAATTTCCTTAACTATCTCCATGCTTTCATTCAAACAAAACAGTTCGGTGCCACTCTCTACATAGGCATATATCATTCCAGTTTTGCTTACAGTAAACGTATAGTCCTTTAGTCGTTCAGGAATCTTATAAAGCTCCCCATTAACGGCTCCGTTTTCATCACAGCTTGCCCAATAGCAAGAGTCATCATCGCTACCATACAATCGGCAAAAGGTGGGAATTCCTTGACAAAAGACATGATCACCAACACCATATTCTTTTTCTCCGTCACTGAATAAATAGGGCATTACCGTTACTGTCCAGCTCTCATAGGGTGGCTCCAGCTTCTGTATATATGCTCCTTGTGTAGCATAAGTCTCTGCATCGTATATCCATAATTCACGATAAATAATTCCATTTATCAATTCGAACTCACTCAGTGACAGCTTCTGTCCTTCTCCCTGCAGTTCAAGCAAACACAAATCCGGATCAGGAAAATTCAGTTCCTTTACCACGTAAGAACCTCTAAGCTCTGCCTGCTCCTTTGTCTGAACAACAGACAAAGATGCTCCGGAAGTTTCCTGCCATTCCTCTTCTCCTGCATTTAGCTGTGTTTTTTCTCCGCATCCGGAAAGGCAGAAACATGAAAGCAGAACCAACATTAGAAAAAAACTATTAGAATACTGAAGCTTTTTCACAAGTTCTCCTCTCATGGTCACTGCCCACATGCTTTGGAATGTCTTGCCTCGTGCCTTGTATTTCTGTGTTCTATACTTCCACATGCACACTTATATACATCTTTATAAAAAATATATGTTATATGGCAATATTTTGTTACCATCTTACCGTTTTCATAAGTAGTATACGGATGGTCAGGACCTTCCTCAATCCTGTAAACATTCGTTCCCATATAAGAGTATGCACACTCNTGCGTTACTGCGCCTGCGGTGATAGACANTCCCACAAGCATTATACACAATAANCCNATAGCACCTAATCTTTTTAACTTACTTTTCATTTGAACCTTTACCTCCTTGTCTTCTGCGCACCTGCACTTCTCCTGTAAGATGCGGCAACAAAATATGGAATTATTATATCGCAAAGTTATATAGTTTTCAATATAAAGTCGCAAAACTTAATCAAATATTACCGTCTGATCCAAAAACTCTGTTTTTATAACGATAAACGGATAGGAAGCAGCCTTATTGCTCTTTTGGCCGCTGTCCGGTCCCAGCAGCTGTGTATTCACATGGATGGCACTATCGGTTAAATACAATTCATTTACGGCAATGCTGTAACCTCCTGTCGCCTGCTCCCCATAGCCTATACATATGTAAAGATAATCATTGTCACTGTAGGTCAGCTTAAAGGGCTGTGCCTTTTTCTCTNCAATANTGGATTTTAATTCCTCCGGTATTTTCTCCTCACTCAGCACCGTGAAGTCCAAATCTCTGAGCTTCACATTTTCCTCGNTGAGCATGGAGCAGCCTCCTAAAAAAACAATCGTCAGCATCGTACACAAAATCATAATAAACTTTTTCATATTATTTTCCTGCAACGGTTCATCCGTACGGACTAATCCGTTACTTTTTCCGATTATTTGTTTGCTTCATTCTATGTACAGATATTCCAAATTATGCTATACTCAAATAATGTTAAATCAAATGTCCATGCAGTCATTACCGCATGGCTCATGTCTGCATGGAATGAACCCGTACTNTACCGTCTGCCNTCAGTTAAACGGTGTAAACTATTTATCAGATACGCAAAATATCGAAGTGAGGTTATTTATGATTCGTTTTATTTTCATTGTTATTTTCGTTATTTCATTTTTAGTTTTGTCCATTCCGCTCCTAATCGCAGAGTGGATTATCGGCAAATTTAATCAGGATGTAAAAAACAGAAGCTCTCTCATCATCGTAAACTGGGCGTTCCGGCAGGTTATCCGTCNTGCCGGCANCAAAGTCNTTGCACTTGGCGANGAAAATATACCTACAGACAGCGCTGTCCTCTATGTANGCAATCACCGCAGNTATTTTGACATTGTGCTCACNTATGTGCGNGTTCCGCGCCCTACAGGCTATGTGGCAAAAAAGGAAATGCTGCGCTATCCTCTGCTTGTGAACTGGATGAAGAATCTGCACTGTCTTTTCCTTGACAGAGATAATATAAAGGAAGGCTTAAAGACTATTCTCACCGGCGTGGAGAAGGTAAAAAGCGGTATTTCTATCTGCATTTTTCCCGAGGGAACACGCAACAAGGTTGCCGATACCTTTCTGCCCTTTCATGAGGGCAGCTTCAAAATTGCCGAAAAAGGTAATGTACCCATTATCCCCATGACTATTGTAAACTCCGCAGCTGTCTTTGAGGATCAATTTCCGCGCATCAGAAAAAATACCGTAGTCATAGAATACGGCAAGCCCATTTACCTAAAGGAGTTGGACAAGGAGACTAAAAAGAGCCTCGGTACCTATGTCAGCGGTATTATTTCAGACACCTATTTTAAGAACAAGAAGGAATATTTTTCAGAAGCTCCAAAACTTCCGTAAACTGCATTCCATGGGAAGCCTTCAAAAGAACGGTACATCCCTTGGGAATCAGATTTTCTCTATTTTCAGACAACGCTGTGAGCAGTTGTTCCCTTGTGGCAAAGTAAGTAACCTGCTGCCAGGGGGCAGCTGCTTTTTTTGCCGCCTCGCTCATATGAAGAGAGTTCGTACCCACACAGATAATATGCTCTGCTCCCGAAGCTGCAGCATAGGCTCCCACCTGCTCGTGCAGGAAGTCAGAATTTTTGCCCAGCTCAAACATATCTCCCAGAATAGCCGCCTTTTCCGTATCTGCCATGGAAAGCAGGTCAAGCGCCGCCTTCATGGACACCGGATTTGCATTATAGCAGTCGTCTATCAGAGTATATTCACTCAGTCGAATCAGATTGTTCCGACCTCCTATGGCACGCACCTTA
>WFLY01000209.1 GCA_009177215.1 Bacillota bacterium | reverse complement strand
GGTGGTTTTATTGCTGCTTTACTGTCTGATAAGCTTATCGCACAACNACCTGCATCCGTTTCTCTTGGAGTTTTGGCTGCAAAAACACGAATGGGCACTATAGAGAATAGTTTTGTATATGACGAAATTGAAAATAAGTCTAAAAAATTTATGCTAAAAAAATATGTTAACGGAAAAAATAATAAATATCAAAGAATGTGTTTGTTTATGAAATCGCATACTGACTTTATTGTTGGTTTTATTACATCATTTATTATAACATATATATGTTCACTGATAGTATAATAAACTCCATGAAACAATCATCTCTAATAATAAGCCCTTCCCAGACGACAAAGGGGATGTGCCCACACTCTGGAACACATCCCCCGTTTTTTACCAATACTGCTTCACTGTATCACTGGATTCTTTTTCAGATAGATGGAATTTCTCCGCAATCCGTTTTATAGTATCTGCCAATGAAAGCCCTAAATCTTTACACATCAGAACCGCACCTTCAATCCTGCTCTCTTCCCTCATCTGCTGGATCGCTAAACACATATTCACACTTCCTTTCCCTTCGGGATATTTCAGCTTAGATCCCGTAACAACATTGATTACCTCCGCCGCCTGCCTTTCCATACTTTGGAAATTTGAATCCCTTTCTATAATTTCATCCAACTTTGCCTTATCCTTGGAATACTTGATATACAGCATCACTTCCCGCAGGTTCGAGCGGAACTCATCAATCTCCCTATCCTGCATCTCCTTTGGAGCAATCAAGTTCACATGATAATCCGGCGCATGTGCCAGGATCACGCTGTCAGCCTCCGAGTACATTTCCTTCAGGGAAAGCGGCGCAGACCAGCTTTCTGAGCCAAAATATATTACAAGGGTAATTACCGGCACAAGACGGTCTGATTTCCAAAAACCACTCAGGAACTCCCCATCTTCTGGTTTCCCCTGTTCCTGCGTCTGAACCTCCTGCCCTGCCTCTTCCTTTTTTTCTTTCATGGCCTGCCTATGGGATCTGGCCGCCTCACTGACCTGGCGGGACAGCTGCAGGAAATCATAAACGCCATTCTTGACCGGAAGGGCATAATGAATCTCCGCCTGGTTCTCGATACCCATTACGCAGTATGCCGCCTTTCCATCCGTCATGGCATACAAAAGCTTGAGCACATCCCTGTATTTCTGTTCCGGCACACCAGCACCGTCAGCCCCATACGGAACCACAATCCCCGTTGTATCCAGTTCCGTCAGCCGGGCAGGGTCAATCTTCTGGTCCCCATGGTACAGGAACTGGTTGAACGCGTCAGCAAAGACCACCGGGTTCTCCATATACTCCTTGGTAATAGTATCTATCTTTCCCATGATATAAATTCCTTTCCTCAACTACAGTATACTCTAAAACATAACTTTCCTCAACTGCCTTTTCAAATTCCAGCCATTTTTCTTATACATTTTTTCCTCATTCTCCTAAAGCTTTTCTGCCCGTCACTTAGCCTGGTTTTTCAGATATCCCAGCCTCCTGCCACCCGCCAGCTCCGCAGTCACTTCCGCATCCTGCCGCCGCATCTCATCCGCNATCATNTNCCTGGCCGCCTTGATNTCATCNCGCACTGTCCTGGTGCTGCACCCATACTTTTCCGCCAGTTCCACAAAGGACATCCCTGTGCTGCTCCTGTTAAACCCATGGAAGTCGGCAAAAACCCTGACCTTCCTGGAATCAGACAGTTTTGTAATCACACCCGCTATCCACCGCACTGTATCCCAAGCTATAACACTCTGCCCATCACACAAAAACAATATCTTATCCNCACACATTCCTCCAGAGACAGCATCCACATCCTCACGNTGCAGGTCAGAAAATGGCTGGCTNCCCATCCGTAATGCGGTGCAGGCATCCCGCACGGACTTCCATCCAAAACTCCCGCAGCACCCTGGTGCTAGAATATAAATAGTACAAGTTAGACATGGAAAATTCCTAATATAAAAGTATAATAAATAACAGATGGAGGAATGGACATGGCTACACAGTAC
>WFLY01000239.1 GCA_009177215.1 Bacillota bacterium | reverse complement strand
TTTACCCGGAGGTTCTGAATAATGAATGATCCAAAATAGATACAAAAGGCAGCCAATCCTTTTTATAGGGATTCCTGACCCGAAAGGAATTAATGGCGGTCTGTAAATAATCCATAGAAGTATCATATTTACAATAGTTTTTCTTTTGTGGGTCATAATACCCCTTTTGCCTAGAGATATGAGAGAAGAAATGGGGCATTTTCTTTTTGCCCTTTATCAGTTCTCCGTTTTCGCTTTCTTCATATTCTCTAAGAAGCGGCTCATATTTGCTACGCAGCTTATTAAGCTCTTTACTGTTATCAATGTCAAATTCCTTCTTTGCTTTATCGATTTCGATACCGGACATTACGTCCAGCTGGCAAATATCGTAATATAAATCAGCGACGTCATCATACGAGCTCCCGCAAGACAGCTTATCCCATAATAATGAATTAAGCTCCTGCGACAGATTAATAATTTCGCCGATTTTATTTACTGATGTCTTAATATCTAAGTCCGCCTGTTCTTCCGGCGTATAATATCGGTTGACTTTTTTGGCCGTCACGAAAGAAGTGGGCGTTTTAAAGATATGATAATTACGNTATTACCGCACANATAAGNATTTTGTTATNAGTTAAAAGCATGGTATCNCTGTCAAAATCAGCGCCGGAAAGTCTTTGTAAGATGTTTTCCCCAATAGAATTGATGCATACAATTTCATCGGTGAGATTTAAATAGCAATCAATGTATTTATTTTCTTGATTATTTGCCAACAGGATATTTCCCATAGTTACATGAGGGCTGCGTGATCCCAGCAATGTCTTACCGTATTCAAACCTTGTGTTATGGATATTACCCACGCCTATCTGGCTGTCTCCCTTAAAAGTACCGATTGCCTGTTCAAGCATTTCAATAGGATTGCCCAAAAGGGTGGAATAGTTGCCATTAACATAAACATGGCCGTTTTTCAAATTTTTATAATATGCTCTCAGTAAATCAATCAAAAATTCCTCATAGTATTTTGTCTTTGCAAAATTATCATTAATACACATTAAATGATAAACAATATCATTCTTGTTAAACATTGGCTTTTCCATGGGCGCAAATTCATCAATGTCGGGGTATTTGATATAATGCCTGACAACAGCAGGATTATCTCTCAGCAATTGGGCAAAGTCCAAGGAATCTTTTAAAAATTCCCTTACTTCATCTTTTGATAGCTGAAGTGTATTTAATAACTGATAATGCGTCTGTACCAGCTGCCCACCAAAGAAATGTGTCCTTTTATCATGCTTTACAATTCCGAATTGNGGATATAAATTATCCAGCCAATGTTCAAAAGTATCAAATTTCAGATATTTTATACTGCTGGGAGTGGTAATTAGCTTCACATCCTCAATCCGTTTTGCCCTTGTCCTGCCGTTCAACTGGGAAATATCCGTAATATTGTTATCCTGAAACCATTGTTGAATATTACAGTTAAAGCAGCAGGATTTAAACATTAGGTTTCTGAGAAGGAGCATTCCGTAACGGGCATATTCACCCATCAGGGAGATATCGATTAAAGACTGCCCGTCCCAGATATTATTTCTAATCTCACAGTTCTTTTCGGATGTGGTGAGCCATCCGTCCTCGTTATGTGTTTCGATTACATCCTCGTTGAATACGCTTTCATAATCATTAATTAGTAAAATGTTTTCCGGTGAAATCGGGATGGTGCCGATAATACTGCTTAACGGCAGTGATACATAACTTTCATAAGCAGGCAGATCGATTTCCTGTCCTTCCTTTAAATGTATATTTCCTGAACTATATTTTAAAAGGGGGTTAAATAACTCTTTATTAATGAATAAACATTTACCCACGCGGGCGGAACCGGATGATCTTTTCATGCGGCAATAGCGGACTCCGTTACATGTAAAGCCATTTCGATACAATTCCTTTCTCAATTCGGCGCTTGTCTTGAGGGTTTTGGGTTCTTTTATTTTTTGGTATTGTTTTTGGATCTCTACTGTATTTGATTTATTTTTTATTTCTATATCCGCTATGCTAAAGCATTTTGGCAGTTCTTCAATGGGAGAGAGTAACTTTTCCCCAATCCGGATACCGATAATTTCACCGTCTTCATTCTTTGCAATACAATCTTCAAACAAAAGCGTTCTGTAATCATATCCAAACTTTACAAAGGTATTCCGGTTCATCTGATTCCATTCCTTAACAGAGTATTTAAAGGTTAAATTGATTACATTTGTCGTATAAGAATGCTTTTTTATTTTGAATGAAAANNCTTTTCGTCTGTACTTTTTATAATAAATATCTGCCAATTTTATTAAATCCAGACTGTAATCCAAGCTGTTAATAAATTTTCGTAAATTATATTGACCGTCTTCGAGCTTTAAATTGTATCCTTCCGGATTATCCTCAATGAGATGAGTCGCTAAGTAAATGTCCTTAGCATCGATAGATGGTATGTATACTCCTTTGTGTTCCAAATCTGATATCTCCTTTTTCTGTTAATAATTTAAAAAGCTCTATTCATTACATAATTTAGCAATTCAACGTTTTATCTGTGTCCTCCATGGTCTTTATTTCATAACCGAGCCATTCCAGTAAATTCCTCATTCCGTAAAAGCAATCATAGTGTCTGAAATCACCGTCGCTATTTTCTATGTATTCTTCACCGTCATAGATACCCTCGCCACATGCCGAGCAGTAGCGAACCGCTTTCGGAGGTTTATGATTCGGACATCTTAGATGACACGGATTTTGTAAACATAGCATACACATTACACAGCACCTCGCCTATTTTTTTTAAGTTCTATATTTTTCATACATTGCTGGTCAAATCTTTTATCAGCCGCAATTTTGGCAGCAATTTCTGTCAGGGTGATTTTTCTCTCAAAATCGGAAGAATAAATCTTTCCACCAAAAGTGGTGTGGTCAACTTTATCAATTCCTGTTCTGTAAAAATGATTTGTCATGTGTGTTTTCTCTCCTTTTATGAAATTTTTGTTTTCTAATGCGATTGCCGTAGGCACCGTTCCTTTGGCGGGCACAGTGGGAAATCGTTAATGGCTACAATATGTATTTCTACATTTATTTGTTGTTCCATCTCAAAACTTACGTTTTGGGCAGATAAAAAGAAAAGACAATATATTAAGGTAGATTTTATGTTTATGGTGTTTTTTGCCGATTTTATGTGAACTTTGTAACCGTTTAGATTAAGTACTGAAAATTGGACATTTGCTGTTGTTATAATTATATAGTCCGATAACTGCTGTTATGCCATTTTTAACCCTGATATATTTAAGAAGCCTTAGCGGTAAACGATGCATTGATTTAAAAAAAGGGATGATCAAAGGCATGTCATTAGGGAACAACGCATTGAGAGAAAGGGCGCTATCTGAAAAAATGAATAACAAACACATGTTCCAACAAAGGGATTGACAAATCAGAACATATGTTCTATACTAATTATTGCCAGATAAATACAAAAGCCCCATCCTCAAATGCTGTTGGCACGGTATCGGACAAGCGTGATAAACGATTCTATAANAAAGAANTNTTACTNTGTAAGCGATAGGAAGGTGTATNAAAATGNAACATATACTAAAGATATATTATGCTAATAATGCAGAAAAGCTTCATAAGACTGTGGACAAGATATTATTAAGGTTTGGCGGTTTAGCGGATAAGGATTTGGATGATTTTTATTCGCTTGCCAACGAGGTTTTTGCGGATGCCATGAAACGATATGACGGCTCCCAATCCTTTGACGTATTTTTATATGTCTGCCTGTTTAATAGGATTAAGACGGAAATGACCAGAAGGAATAGGGAAAAACGAAAAGCAGACAGAATGACGGTTTCAATTGATACTCCTCTTGGAGATGACGAGAATTGTACATTAAAGGATATTATTCCCGACAGCTTTGAATTTGAAAAGGAATTATTAAAAGAAAAGGAAGAAGGATATAGCGGAAGAGTGCTGTTATATCTTAGTAAGCTTTCCGGTCTTCAAAAGGAGGTGTTAGACCTTATTATAGCGGGTTATCAGCCGGGTGAGATTAGAGAAGCATTACATATTAGTGAAAGGCAGTATGCAGATTGTAACGCTGCAATCCGTTCATATAGAAATATATCAGTATTATTATAACAAAAGAAAAATGATAGGAGGAGCTTCAAATGGCAAGACCACGCAAACAAACTTACACACTGGAAATGTATTTAGAAAAGATAAGAGACGGAGATATTTGCAATAATGCAGACGTACAAAGGAATTTTGTTTGGAATAATGAGCAGATCAATGAGTTGATAGTTACTGTTCTTACAGACGACTATATTCCTCCTATTATCCTCGGTGAAGANGATGATTCACAATTACNTATNGCTGACGGAGGATNNAGGAGTGCGGCATTAAAGAAGTTCANATACNNCAATTATAAAATTACATCTACAATAGAAGATTCCGTTATCCCATTTAAGAAAAAGAGCAAAGATATCAACGGAAAAATAATTTGGGAAGATGCCGTATTTGATATCAAAAATAAAACATATGAAAAGCTGCCCGAAGAATTAAAAAAGAAATTTGATGAATATCAAATAGAGACAGTTATACACGGGAATTGTAATAGACACAAAATTTCTAAATATATTAAAAGGTATAATAATAATGTTCCCATGAATACCAATCAGAAAGCATTTACCTATCTATATGATTTTGCGGGATATGTCCGTGAAATTTCAAACAGAAGGTTCTTTATTGATTACAGTGATTATACCGAGAATGAAAAGATTAAGGGGCTGGTGGAGAGAGTGATTGTTGAAACCGTAATGTGCACAAATTACCTGAAGGATTGGAAAAAGCAGACTAAGGCTATTTGTAAGTACCTCAATCAAAAGGCGTCCAAAGATGATTTTAGAAAGCTTGCGGATAATCTACAGAGATTGGAGAACATAATTACCGATGATAGTAAAGATATTTTTAACAGCAAGGATTCGTTTCTTTTTCTCACTCTGTTTGACAGGTTTACGAAGCTTGGCATTGCAGATACCGGATTTTCGGATTTCCTGACAGAGTTTAAGAACAGTTTAAGAGCTGCGCGCAAAAGCAATCATGGTTTGCTGTTTGATGAAATCGATAAGGATAAAGGAACAAAGGATAAGGCAGTAATTATATCTAAACTGGATATGCTTGAAAGCCTGATGCTTGAATATTTACACATGGAAGGGGCGGAAGCGGAACCCATAGATACAGAAGCGTTTATTGCGGAAAACCTTGGTATGGACATAAAAGAATTACACGATGACATGGATTTCTATAATGAATCGCTGGACAGCTTAACAAGTAGTACGATAAAGGACGGGTCAAAGCTATTAAATAAGGAAAACCGTTTATCTCTATTGACAATGATGGTTTATTCCTACAAGGAAGATCAGGATTTGGATAAATGGCTTGCCGAATATGCAAAAAATAATAATACATACCTTATTGACCAGAAAAAGAATTTTTTTCATATGAAGAATGATTTTGAGAGATTTCTTGAAAGTGAAAAGCGAAAGAGCGCATAGGAGACAAGGCTCTCGTTTGCTCACAGAAGAGTATACTTGTGAAGACGTTAATCAGGCATGGTGTTTTGGGAAAGAGGAGCTTGCGGACAGTATGTTAGAGGGTAAATATACAAAAATAAATATAACAAAAGCATGGTTAATGCAAAACGGTTTTTGGCACAGCAGGAAGTCCCATATAGAAGAATTGGACGTATATACATATAGATTTCCCGTGTATAAATACGGTAAGCTTACCGTGTTGGAGGGAGAAATAAGCGTATTAATAGAAGACGGCAGTATAGACATCAATGTATACCGTTACGGAACCTGTGACAAATATGCCCCCTATTATTCTTTGGAATATGGTAATTATGAAAAAATATTACATACTATTCATGAAAGGATTGACAGGGAACTGAAAAGATTAGGCATCAATCATTTCTGCATGGCTGAACTGTTATCGGATAAAAACTGATAGAACAAAAATGGTTGAATATAAACAATAGATATGGTAAAATTGGGAAGGTATTTAAGAGTTTTTTCTCTGATATACATACCGATAGATGAAAATGNCTAAATGAACATTTTAATTTATTAGTTAAGGATAAGNCGGAAAATTCATAAAATTAGGAGGAAACAGTAACGTGGAGGGATATAAGAAAGAATTTATCGAATTTATGGTAGACAGTCAGGTGCTTAAATTTGGCGAGTTTACCTTAAAGAGCGGGAGAAAATCCCCCTTTTTTATGAATGCGGGGGCGTATGTGACAGGGGCGCAGTTAAAGAAGCTGGGTGAATATTACGCAAAGGCGATCCATGATAATTTCGGAGACGATTTTGACGTACTCTTTGGACCGGCATATAAGGGGATCCCTTTGAGCGTTGCGGCTACTATAGCATACAGTGAGTTGTACGGCAAGGAGATTCGTTACTGTTCTAACCGCAAGGAGGAGAAGGATCATGGCGATGTGGGGATTCTGCTGGGAAGCAAGATAAAGGACGGCGACCGTGTGGTCATCATAGAGGATGTGACTACCTCGGGCAAGTCTATCGAGGAGACTTATCCTATTATTAAGGCACAGGCGGACGTGGAGATTAAAGGGCTTATGGTTTCTTTAAACCGTATGGAGAAGGGTCTTGGCGGCAAGGTGAGTGCGCTTGCGGAAATCAAAGAAAAATACGGCTTTGAGGCGCGTGCCATTGTTACCATGGAGGACGTGATTACCCATTTGTATAATAAGCCGTATAAGGGGCAGATTTATATTGACGATACTTTAAAGGAAGCAATTGACAAATATTATGAGGTATACGGCGCTTAAGCTGACCGATATGCAGGAAGGAGCATCTATGGAGGAGAAGGTATATAAGACCATGAATGGCGCCGGTGCCATGAATATCGTGCTGGGCGTGATTGCTTTAGCGGTGGGAGCTGCTACGGGAGTATTGCTGATTATCAGCGGGGCAAAGCTGCTGTCAGGCAAATCCAAGATATTATTTTAATAAATAGTAAAGTCNTTATCAGGCANTTNCGAAGGGGAGTGCCTTTTAGACTTTATGGAAAAGAGTTGGTATGAAAAGAAAAAATTATATCTTTACAAANAAAAGGCATTCCGAAAAGGCAATTATGTCCACTATTTTGGGAATCATAAGTATTGTTTCTATGATTATTGTTATTTATTTGACATACTTAAAGGATGGAAACGCCACCAACGGATACGGCATGACCGGTCTTTTTGCCACTGTTTTCTCTCTGATTGGATTTGTGCTCGGGATTGTGGCTTTGCGGGAAAAGGACACATATAAGCTTTTTTCATGGCTGGGAACTGTTTTGAATGTATTGATGCTGGCTGGCATGGTTTTTTTGATATATTTGGGAAGAATGAGTTAGAAAGGGTATTGCAGTAATGGTTAAGGTGGAAATGACAGCAAAGGAGCAGGAAGAAACATATCTGGAGAGATTAGAGCTTGCTACGGAAAGAATTCACCAGATAGGGGAGGAGCGCTTCGGAAACGGGAAATTTGAAAAATATTTTGCCAAGGTGGCAGAATTTCTGATACAGATAGAGGAGACAAGAGATTTTCTTTTGAAGGAGGGCTTGAAAAAAGCGTCCTTGGAGGAATTGCTTTCACGCAACCATGCATTATATGAGGATATTCTGCCTGAAAATTACGAGGCAAGCTATGCAAATCCCGCTTATGCGGTAAAAATGCTGGGGGAGGAATTCGGAGCAATGCTGTCCTTTCTCTATGCGGAAATGAGGAGCCTGATCGGGNTTACCTTTGAGGGNGAGCTTTTTGAGCTTGTTATCCGCATGGAGCTTTTTCTGGAGGTTTACGCGGCGTTTGTGTACGAGTGGCAGGAGAACGGCAGGCTGCCGGAATATGAAAGCATAAGGCTTATTATTTATTGGTTTGTCAGCGACTATGCCGATGTGGCTGCGGAAAAAAGGACGGAAGAGCTGGTGACGGCGCAGCATACTTTTGCTTTTGACATTATTATGCGGTCCGATTTGTCGGATGAACGCTACCTGTTTGCTTATGGGGAGTATGTGAGTGAAAACGAGCTGACTATGGCGAAATTTATGGCGCAGCTGCCTGAGGATACAATAAATATCATGGCGGACACCTATATGGAGGGATATCGAATCGGTTTTGTGCTGGGCAATAAGGATTTGAGTAAAAAGAAAATAGTGGATATCCGTTATCGGCTGGGGTTTGAGCGTATGATAAGGCGTGCTGTTTATAACTTTGGGAAAATGGGGCTGAAGCCTGCAATTTTCAGGAATCCCTACAGCATACTTTACAATCCCTCTATTTTTAAGACCGGTTTTTACGGTGGGGAACCCAACAGGCAGTATGAGTTTGATCATAAGGACGACAGGGCGTTGTTTCTGGATAAGACTTATGTAAACCGTAAGCTTGAGGTAAGCCATACCGCCTTTGAAAAATATAAGGAGGAGGCGAGAGGCTATGCGGGTCCCGCAGTGGTGGAGACCTTTGGTGAAAAGAGCTTTGAGCCTGTGAATAAGCCCGAAAGCCTGAAAATGACTGAGGAGCAGAACGCTCTTTGGGTGGAGTACCGTTCTCTTGCCGGGGAGCAGCAGCGCAAATATATCTTGGAGGAGGAGAGAAGCTTTACTATTATAGCCTTCCCCATACCCGAAATCGGTGAGAATTTCCCGGANCTGTTTCAAGAGACTATTCGTATTAATACCTTGGATTATAAGCTTTATCAAAATATCCAGCAGACCTTGATTGATACTTTGGACACGGCGGAATATTGTGAGGTCAAGGGGCTTGGCGATAACCGCACAGACCTTCGGATTGCTTTGTACAGGCTGCAGGATCCCGAGAAGGAGACCATATTTGAAAATTGTGTGGCGGATGTAAATATTCCGGTGGGAGAGGTGTTTACTTCGCCGGTGTTAAAGGGAACAAACGGTATTCTGCATGTGAAGCATGTATTCTTAAACGGCTTGGAATATCATAATCTTGCCGTTACCTTTGAGGATGGCATGATTGTGGATTACACCTGCGACAATTTTAAAACAGAGGAAGAAAGCAGAGGCTTCATAAAAGAAAATATACTGTTTCGCCACGATACCCTGCCCATGGGAGAATTTGCTATCGGCACTAATACAGCAGCTTATGTGATGGCAAAGAAATATCAGGTGGAGGCGAAGCTCCCCATATTGATAGCAGAGAAGATGGGCCCTCATTTTGCGGTAGGGGATACCTGCTATTCTCATGCGGAGGAGGTTAAGGTGTATAATCCCGACGGAAAGGAAATTGTGGCGAAGGATAATGAGGTGTCAAGGCTGCGGAACAGTAGGCATGGAAAG
>WFLY01000309.1 GCA_009177215.1 Bacillota bacterium | reverse complement strand
TACGGCGACAGACGCCAAGATACGCAAGGCTTTTGCGGAAGAGATTCCCGGCACCACCAAGCTGATCATCGCACAGCGAATCTCCAGTATTGAGCATGCAGACCGGATTATTGTAATGAACGAGGGCTGTATAGACGCTGTGGGAACGCATGAAGAGCTGCTTGTTTCTAATAACATTTATCGCGAAGTTTATGAGGCACAGATTGGTGGCAGCGGCGATTTTGACGAGAACGGAGGCGAGGCATAATGGCACAGGAAGCAAGACAGAGAGGTCCTGTTAAGGGTCCAATGGGAGGTCCGGGAAGAGGCATGAGAGGACCTAAAATAGAAAATGCCGGTGAGATTTTCAGACGGCTTTTGGGATATGTCATGAAAAATTATGCGGTATATTGTGTGATTGTGGTAATTTGTATAGTGGCAAGCGTTCTCGCTAGCGTGCAGGGAACATTGTTCATGAAGACGTTGATAGACGGCTATATCAAGCCGTTGTTGGAAGAGGTTTCTCCTGATTTTACGGGACTTTTCCACGCAATTTTACGGGTGGCGGGATTTTATCTGATAGGTGTGGCTGCAACCTACACCCAGAGCAGGCTGATGATTACCGTAACGCAGGGTACTATGAAGAGGCTGAGAGACGATATGTTTGCCCACATGGAGAAGCTTCCCATCAAATATTTTGACACACATGTGCACGGCGATATTATGTCTCTGTATACCAATGATATTGACACCCTGCGCCAGATGATAAGCCAGAGTATGCCCCAGATGTTAAACAGCGCCATTATGGTGGTGAGCGTGCTTATCAGCATGATTGTCTTAAACATTCCGCTGACAGTGCTTACGCTGGTAATGGTGGGGATAATGCTTTTTTCCACTAAGAAGGTTACAGGCTTGAGCGGTAAGTATTTTATGGAGCAGCAGAAGAATATCGGCCGTGTAAACGGTTATATTGAGGAAATGATGGAAGGGCAGAAGGTGGTAAAGGTATTCTGTCATGAGGATAAGAGCCTTGCCGAATTTAAGGAAATGAACGACCAGCTCTTTGACAGCGCATATAAAGCAAATAAATTTGCAAATATCATGGGACCTATCAACGGTCAGATCGGTAACATGAGCTATGTCCTCTGCGCCTGCGTCGGCGGTCTTTTAGCCTTGAATAATGTGGGCGGCTTTACGGTGGGTGGTCTTGCAAGCTTTCTGAGCTTTAATAAAAGCTTCAACATGCCTATTAATCAGGTCAGTATGCAGTTAAACAGTATTGTTATGGCGCTGGCAGGCGCTAAGCGTATATTCGACCTGCTGGATGAAAAGGTGGAGGTAGACGAGGGCTATGTCACTCTGGTACATGCAAAGAAGGTGGACGGTAAGCTTACGGAGTGTGAGGAGAGGACAGGGCTTTGGGCTTGGAAGCACACCCATCAGGCGGACGGCAGCGTAGATTATGTGGAGCTTAAGGGTGACGTGGTATTTGATGACGTGGACTTTGGCTATACGGATGAAAAGATTGTGCTGCACAATGTGGAGCTGTATGCACAGCCGGGGCAGAAAATTGCCTTTGTAGGCTCCACCGGTGCGGGAAAGACCACTATTACCAATCTGATTAACCGTTTCTACGACATTCAGGACGGCAAAATCCGCTACGACGGCATCAATATTAATAAGATTAAAAAGGCTGATTTAAGACGTTCACTGGGAATCGTGCTTCAGGATACCCATTTGTTTACCGCAACGGTTATGGAAAATATCCGTTTCGGAAAGCTGGACGCCACTGACGAGGAGGTTATCGCGGCGGCTAAGTTAGCCAATGCGGACGGCTTTATCCGCCAGCTTCCCGACGGCTACAACACTGTGCTCAGCGGAGACGGCGCCAACTTAAGCCAAGGGCAGAGGCAGCTTTTGGCAATTGCCCGTGCTGCGGTTGCCGACCCGCCGGTACTGATTCTGGATGAGGCGACAAGCTCCATTGATACCCGTACCGAAAAGATTGTTCAGGACGGTATGGATAAGCTGATGAGCGGAAGAACCACCTTTGTCATTGCCCACAGGCTTTCTACAGTGCAAAACAGCGATTGTATCATGGTGCTTGAGCAGGGCAGGATTATTGAGCGGGGTACCCATGATGAGCTGATTGACTTAAAGGGAAAATACTATCAGCTGTACACCGGCAATAGTATTGCGGCGATAGGATAAAGTATCGGGTAGGAAGCTACGAGGTGATGTAGCAGTATAAATTAGTTCAGTCTGTACAAACTAAATTTCATAAAAGGCGGCGGTTATCCCATTGCCGGATAGCTGCCGCCTTTTGTAGACATAAATTGTGCCGTAAACGACTCTAATTATGTCGCAGATGCGAATTGAGATTTGTGTTGCGGTTCCGTAGAAGAAGTGATAAGGAGAATAGAATGAATTCAGTTTGGACAGAAAGAGTAACGCTTCCGCATTTTGAGACCTTAGAGGGCGACGTGGAAACAGATGTACTTATTATTGGCGGCGGAATTACGGGGATTTTGTGTGCCTACTTTTTGCAGGAGAGAGGTATTCCTTACATCTTAGTGGAGGGNNGGANGGTCTGTNCGCAGNCAACCAAAAACACCACGGCGAAAATTACNNCCCAGCATGGGCTTATATATGANAAGCTTTTAAAAAATGCAGGGGCTGAGAAGGCAAAAATGTATTTGGAGGCAAATCAGAACGCTGTCAACAAGTACTTTGAGCTTTGCAGAGGAATAGACTGTGATTTTGAAGAAAAGACAAATTATGTCTATTCCCTTGACAATAGAAAAAAATTGGAAGATGAGGCGGAAGCTCTTCGCAAAATTGGCTTTGACGCCAAGCTTTCGGAGACGGAGGAGCTTCCCTTTTCTACAGCCGGAGCAGTGGGCTTTGCACATCAGGCGCAGTTTAATCCTCTTAAATTTATCTCACAGCTTATTCCGGAACTAAATATTTTTGAGCACTCCTTTGTAAAGGAGCTTGCCGAAAATACGGCTGTTACCCAAAAAGCGCGAATTACCTATAAAAGAGCGGTGTTTGCAACCCATTTCCCCATTGACAATAAGCATGGAATGTATTTCTTAAAAATGTATCAGCACCGCTCCTATGTGCTGGCGGCGGAAAACGCACAGCAGATAAACGGCATGTATGTGGATGAGGCAAAGAAGGGGATGTCTTTTCGCAACTATGGAGAGCTTCTTCTGATAGGCGGTGGTTCCCACAGGACGGGTAAAAAAGGGGGTGGCTGGCAGGAGCTTAGAGGGTTTGCAAGGAGATATTATCCTTCCTCGATGGAAAAATATTACTGGGCAACACAGGACTGCATGACATTGGACAGTGTTCCCTATATCGGACAGTATTCCAAGGGCCTGCCTAATTGTTATGTGGCAACGGGCTTTAACAAGTGGGGTATGACCTCCTCCATGGCGGCGGCAATGCTTCTTGCTGATATGCTTGAGGGAAAGGAAAATCCCTATGAGCCGGTATTTAACCCCTCCAGAAATATGATAAAGCCCCAGCTTTTTTGCAATGCGGGAGAAGCAACTCTGAATCTTCTTACCCCCTCAAAAAAGCGTTGCCCTCATCTCGGCTGCGCCTTGAAGTGGAACGGCGTCGAGCATTCGTGGGATTGCCCCTGCCACGGCTCCCGGTTTGACGAAAGCGGCGGCGTGATTGACAATCCGGCTACGGGGGATTTGAAAAAATAAAAGGATAAGTCAAATTTTTAAGGTTATTTTTCATTGCGGACGAAATACAGATAGTATATGCTGAGTATCATAAGATCCTATTTATCAATGAAAGCGGTTCAATGACCAATCATAAAATTCCGATTAAGAAAAGTAAAACAGCGTGAAAAATAAGCTTGATATCAGAGAACTAAAGTTCTTATTTTTCACACAGCTATTTGTGCCGGAGCGTCACAAATAGTATTGATGGCAGACCAGAAATTGCTTTTGCGAATTTCCCGTCGCGTAAACGCTCCGGAATGGAGGATTATTATGAACAGATTATGGTACAAGCAGCCGGCAGAATGCTGGGAGGAAGCGCTTCCCTTGGGGAACGGAAGGCTGGGGGCTATGGTTTTTGGTAAGGTTTGCGGTGAGAGAATACAGTTAAACGAAGAAAGCATGTGGTACGGAGGTCATGTGAACCGCATCAATCCGGATATGAAGGAGCGGCTGCCCCGGATAAGGGAGTATCTGTTTGACGGACAGTTCGCCAAGGCGCAGGATTTGATGAATATGGCTATGGCCGGCTGTCCGGAGGGACAGCACCCTTATCAGACGCTGGGAGATATGCAGCTGTATTTTGTCCACTCCCCGGAATGCGACGGCTATGAGAGAGATTTGAAGCTTGATGAGGCCGTTGCCTGTGTGGATTATAGGGTGGGGGAAACCGCCTACCGCCGCGAGCTGTTTGTTTCCAAGCCGGCGGATTGTATGATAATGCGTTTGAGTGCGGATAAGCCGGAAGCCGTCACCTTCTCCGCAAAGCTTGGCAGAGGTAAATACAGCGACGGCGTAGGGAAATTGGGAGAGGACGGAATCTGCCTTTACGGTAATCTTGGAAGGGGCGGAGCAGAATTTTCCCTGCTGCTTCGGGCGAAGGTGAAGGGCGGAAGCCTGCGGATAATCGGTGAAACGATTCAGGTGGAGGACGCTGATGAAGCGGTATTGTATTTTTGTGCGGACACTACTTGGCATTGTACCCCCAAGGAAATAGACACTTATGCGGAAAAATATGAAAATGCCGAGCTTCCCTGTTGGCTTCAGGAGGAAGGCGAACTGTCAAGGGCGGAGGAAAGAGAGTACCGATACCAGATGGCGCTGCAGGCATTGGTGCAGGATAAGCTGATACATATAACGGACAGTGCCATGGCCAAGGAATATGAGGAGCTTAAGAAGGAACATATTGAGGATTATAAGAGTCTGTATAATAGAGTTTCCTTGACCTTGGAGGACATGGAGGATAGAGATAAGCTCCCCACGGACGAAAGGCTTAACAGAGTAAAGGCAGGGGAGAGCGATATCGGCCTACAGAAGGAGCTTTTTGATTTTGGACGTTATCTGCTGATTTCCTGCAGCAGGGAGGGAACCCTGCCCGCCAATCTACAGGGAATCTGGAATCAGGATTTCCTGCCTCCTTGGGATTCCAAGTACACCATAAATATTAATGCGGAGATGAATTATTGGTTGGCAGAGAGCTGCAATTTGTCGGAGTGCCATATGCCCCTTTTTGATTTAATAAAGAAGATGAGGAAAAGCGGCAGGAGAGCCGCCAGAGAAATGTACGGCTGCAGAGGCTTTGTGGCACACCATAATACGGACGCAAGGGGCGACTGTGCCCCTCAAGACACATGGTATCCCGCAACCTATTGGACAATGGGGGCGGCTTGGCTTTGTACCCATATATGGACCCATTACAGATATACCAAGGACAGGGCATTCTTGAGGGAAATGTTTCCTGTTATGGCGGAAGCGGCGTTGTTTTTCTGCGACTTTTTGGTAGAGAAGGACGGCTATTTGGTTACCTGTCCCTCCGTTTCCCCTGAAAACAGCTTCCGGGCAGGAAACGGTGAGACCGGAGCCTGCTGCGTGGGACCTACTATGGATTTTGAGATTTTGCGGGATTTATTTAATGATTGCTTGACGGCATATGATATACTTGAAAAGGAAGAGAAAGCGGCTTGTGAAATTCCTGACTGTCCGGATATAGAGGCTTTGATGAACAGGCTTCGGGAAATAAACGGAAAACTGCCCCCCATTTGCATTGATTCCACGGGAAGGATTATGGAATGGATGGAGGAGTATGAGGAGTTGGAGCCGGGGCATCGCCACATTTCCCACCTGTATGCCCTTTACCCCTCCGAGCAGATTTCCGTGGACAAAACGCCCCAGCTTGCAAGAGCAGCGGAAAAGACCTTGGAGTACCGGCTTGCAAACGGAGGCGGACACACCGGCTGGAGCAGGGCATGGATCATGAATCACTATGCCAAGCTTTGGAATGGGGAAAAGAGCCATGAGAACATTGTAAAAATGTTGGAAAGCTCCACCTATCCCAATCTGTTCGACAAACATCCGCCCTTCCAGATAGACGGCAATTTCGGCGTTTGTGCCGCAATAGCGCAGATGCTTGTGCAGAGTGATGAGCATAGAGAGGTTCTTCTGCCGGCATTGCCCGCAGCGTGGGAAGGCGGCTCTGTGAAGGGGCTGCGTCTGGTGGGCAATGCAGAAATAGATTTGCGCTGGGAGAAGGGCAGGCTTACCTCTATTGTGATTCATGCCTATGAGGATTACAAAAAGAAGGTACAGTACGGCGAACAGACGGCAGAGCTTTGTTTAAAGCAGGGAGAAGAAAAAGAACTGATTCATGCTTTAACTGAAAAGTAGAATTAATGTTTGGATGAAGTACGCTTCCAAATTTTGAATAAATGCCCGCTAAAGCGGGAAGGGAGGTATAGTCATGAAGCTTATGCTGCGCTATATTAAGCGGCATACTGTTATGTTTTTTACCGCAATTTTTTTCTTAACCATTGAAACATTTGCGGATTTGCTGCAGCCTACGTTTATGTCCTACATTGTGGATAAGGGAGTAAAAAGCAGTGAGCCTTCCACTATCTATAAATATGGCCTAATCATGCTAGGAATCGCTTTAACAGGCGCCTTTTGTGCGGTAATGAGAAATATTTATGCAAGCAAGACTTCTCAGCAGATTAGCCGGGAAATCCGCTATGACCTGTATGAGAAGGTTCAATCCCTGTCCTTTGAAAATATAGACAGATTGAACCCGCCTGCAATTATTACCAGAATTACCAATGATGTGACTCAGATTCAAAACTTTATCAACGGTATTATGCGTATTATGATGAAAGCGCCGATTACCTGTGTGGGAGCTGTCATACTGATTATCGCACAGACTCCCGCGCTGTTTCCGTTAATGCTTGTTATTTTGTGTGTTGCAAGCATTTTTATCGGTTGCAACATGAAGTTTGGCTATCCCAAATTCGGGAAAATGCAGAGTAAGCTGGATAAGCTAAATGCCACCAGCAGGGAATTTTTAAGCGCTGTCCGCGTGGTTAAGGCATTTCGGGCGGAGGAGCAGGAGCAGCAGAAATTTGAAGAGGCTTCGGGAGAGTTTGCGGAGGCGGGAATTGCCTCCATGCGTGTGCTTGCCGTTTTTGCGCCTCTTATCAATCTGACCGTGAATCTTGGTATCGTGATAATGCTGTTTGCATCCTCACATCAGCCGTCCGAGGAAATCGGAAAGCTGATGGCGTCCGTAAATTATATGACGCAGGTGCTTTTTGCGCTGGGCATGGTATCAAATATTTTAAATTCCGCGGTTAGGGCCGTGGCTTCCTCGGAGCGTGTGGAGGAGGTTTTGCGGGAGGTGCCGTCGCAGAAGGAGCCGGAGGACGAGAACAATATAGCGGTTCATGGAGACATTGTGTTTGATAATGTCTCCTTTGCGTATTTCGGTGCGGCGCGCCCGGCAATAGAAAAGCTTAGCTTTCATGCAAGGGAAGGGGATACCGTAGGAATTATCGGAACTACCGGTTCGGGTAAGTCCACGCTGGTGAATCTGGTGCCCAGATTCTATGATGCTTGCGAGGGCCGGATACGGATAGACGGAAACGATGTGACTCGAATATCCGTGGAAACGCTTCGTGACAGCATTGCGGTGGTTCCACAAAAGGCGCTGTTGTTTACGGGAACCATCGCCGAAAATCTGCGCTGGGGAGATGAAAATGCATCGGAAAGGGAAATAAGGGAGGCTGCGGCTTTAGCCTGTGCGGATACTTTTATAGATACCTTTGCCGAGGGATATGATACCATACTGGGGCAGGGAGGGGTGAACCTCTCCGGCGGACAAAAGCAGCGTCTTTCCATTGCAAGGGCGATGTTGAAGAAGCCTAAGATACTGATACTGGACGACAGTACCAGCGCCTTGGACGCCTCCACGGAGGCAAAGGTTTTACAGGGAATTCGGCAGGCGTCTCGGGATATGACGGTTCTTCTTGTGAGCCAGCGGATTTCCACGGTAATGAATGCGGATGTTATTTTATGTATGGAGGATGGCAGAATGCAGNGCTTCGGAACGCATAAAGAGTTGCTTGCGGAATGTGAAGNATACAGGGCAATTTATGATTCGCNAATCGGNGNGGAGCCTGAAGGTNGGATAAAGGAGAGTGAAGTTCATGGATAAGAATGTAGTTGTTCCCCCTTCCAATATGGGCAGGGCAAGAGGCGGTCCGGTTGTAAAGCCTAAGAATATGAAGGGCACTCTCTACCGTCTCTGGCAGTTGACAAAGGGGCATCGTAAGGGTCTGGGCCGGATTCTGCTGTTGTCCGGTCTTGCTTCCGCTTCCGCCGTGTTATCACCGTATTTGATCGGAAGAATCGTGAACCTGATAGACGGCGGCAAACCGATGCTTCGGCTTTTGGGAGTACTTACGGCTCTGTACGCTGGGGATTGGCTGATCCGATTTTCCCAGCAGTTCCTTATGGCGTCAGTGGGTCAGAGGATTATATTGCATATCCGAATCAGTCTGTTCAAGCATATGAAGAAGCTGCCCTTGTCTTTTTTTGATGCCAGACAGCATGGGGAGCTGATGAGCAGACTTACCAATGATGTGGATAATATCAGTACAACAATATCGGACTCCATGACACAGCTTTTGATGTATGTATTTACCATTGTAGGCATTTTTAATGTAATGTTGTGCATGAGCCCTGTTTTGACGGCGGTGGCAATGCTGGCGGTAATTTGTATTTTTCTTTTGACGAAAATTGTCACAAAGAGAACAAGGACTTTGTTCCGCAGGCAGCAGCAGCTTTTGGGCAGGCTCAACGGGCAGGTGGAGGAGAGCATTTCAGGCTTTAATATGGTGAAGGCATTTAACCGAGAGGCGGATATGCTAAGGCAGTTTTCGGAAAGTAACGATGCCTTTTGCGAAGTGGCAACCAAGGCACAGATATGGTCGGGCTTTTTGATGCCGCTCACCAATGTGATTAATAACTTAAATTATGTGTTGATTGCCATTGTAAGCGGTGTGATGGCGTCTAAGGGAGCTATTATGGTGGGGGATATTTCAAGCTTCCTTCTGTATTCCAGACAGTTTACGCGCCCCTTCGTGGACATTGCCAATATCTATAATAATTTCCAGACCGCAGTGGCGGGCGCAGAGAGAATCTTGGAAATTTTGGATGAGGAAAAGGAGCCTGCTGACAGGCCGGACGCTCTGCCTCTAAAGCATATCAGGGGGGAAGTGCGGTTTGACAGGGTGTCCTTTGGGTATCGACAGGATAGAATGATTCTGGACAATGTGAGTCTTGACATCAAGGCGGGAACCAGAGTGGCAGTGGTAGGGCCTACCGGTGCGGGAAAGACTACGCTGATTAATCTGCTCACCCGTTTTTATGACGTGAATCAGGGTAGGATTTTGCTGGACGGTCATGATCTGCGTGAGTACCGCATGAAGGATTTAAGGGATGCATTCGGTGTGGTTTTGCAGGATACGGCGCTGTTTGGTGTGAGTATCAGGGAAAATATCAGCTATGGCAGGGAAAACGTTGCCTTGGAGGACGTTGTGGAAGCAGCTAAAGCGGCGGGCGCCCACAGCTTTATCCGTAAGCTGCCAAAAGGATATGACACGGTTCTGGCTCAGGGCGGGGCGGAGCTTAGTCAGGGGCAGAGACAGCTGCTTACCATTGCCCGCGCCGTTTTATCCAACTCGCCCATTATGATTTTGGACGAGGCAACCAGCTCCGTGGACACAGTGACGGAACGTCATATCAGGAAAGCAATGCTTAAGCTTACGGAGGGCAGAACCTCCTTTATCATAGCCCACAGGCTTTCGACTATCAGGGATTCCGACTTGATAATCCTAATCTGCGACGGAAAGATTGCGGAGAAGGGCAGCCATGAGGAATTGATGGAGCTAAATGGGCAGTATACGGAAATGTATCGGATACAGATGGGAACGAAAGGATAAAATTGCTCCACTGCCTGATAAAGCTCGCCTTTGATTGTCGGCTGTGAATCCAACGCTTTCTGCAGTGTGGGGTTGCCAAGCCATTGATTTGATATAAAAGGTAAGAAGTATCTAAGAATATCGTTTTTTGAATTGCTTAGAAAAGGCTATGATGTGGCAATCGGTAAAATCGGTGAAAAAGAAATTGAAAAGAAGCTGTAATAATGAGGGGGAGGGAGATTTTACTCCCTCCGCACAGGTCGGATATATTTCCAAAAACGTCTCGGGTCGTGATAAAAGTAGAATACTCTGCCGGGGGTGGTATCAAGACAATAACCGGCAGCGGCATAGTCAAATGTCTTCATTGCTGTTTCGATCTTTGTTTCCACACAATGGTTTTCTTTTTCAAAGTCAAATGGTCCATGTTCAAAAACTATATATTCAGCTTCGGGAACATCAATTAAGAGCATTTGTGACGGTACGGCCCCACTATAATCAAGCGGAAGACGTACACCGTAACATTCTGCAAGAGGAATTCCCCAACTACAGATTCTGCCGGTTGGATCATTTATATATGCCATAATCTGACCACTTCCGCTATTTGCTTCGTCACCGCCCATATCATCCAATTTTTCCTTGA